>JAAEMD010000213.1 GCA_024225875.1 bacterium | reverse complement strand
GTTTCAAAAGCGCTAGCGGTAACTTGGCTGAAATAATTTCGTCAAGCCGCAAGGGCATTGACCAAATCATTCCATACAAGTTCCTGGCTTTCTATCGGGTTTGCTAAACCCGAAATTACACTCAAAAGTTTACACGTCCCATTTTATGAAAAATATATTTTCAAGAAACATTTGTTATATCTAATGGAATTACCCTCCTTTTTACAACCTTTTAACAATTCCAAATAATACAAATCCTAGCATATTAATTATTTATTCTTTTTCTCTTTGATAAACTATGTCCTCGGATAATCTAATTACTGACAATAAAAAATAATAATTATTAACATCTTAGCTCAACATCTCTATCTGCCCAATCTCCATCACGTTCATAAGCTTTTGCTATAGACCTGAGTATTTTTGCAGTTCTTGGAAAAGGAAACTGGATAATATTGGCATCAAAATTATATTTTTCGGCTAAGATTCTTTCTTGTTCTCCTCCTGAGTATGGATGTCTAGAGGTAACACCTCTAGAGTTTCGTTTGCCTAATTCTAGACCTATATCGAGGTGTTTACTTTTTATCGCTTCAATAACATGTCTTATAGATTCGTGCGGCCATATATTATCATCCCCCTCAGGACTTTTTGATAAATATTGCCCAATAGTTTGATCTCCAATTTCTGTACGATCAGCATCCTCAAGTAAACTCCTCGCTTTTAACACCCAATCCATTAATTTGTTTTTCTCAATTAATGATGAGCTCTGTCCCGGTAATGTTTTTATTAAATTCAATATATTACAAGCTTTCCGTGCACGTTGAGTAATCAGATCCTCAGTTAAATCTTTTTCCATGTCACTAATTCCATCATTTCTTTTATAAGCCCATTTAACCAACTGAACAAAAAAAGAAGGGTCTTTACTAATTTGTTCAGTGAGTATCTTCGGCTCAAAATCCTTCATTCTGAATACATCAGTATATAACCATTCAATGTAGCAAATCTCATTTTCAGGTATAGGACGATTAACCTGAAGGTACTCAATCCCTTTTAGTAGGTAGTAATCTAAGCACTGCAAATTAACTCTTTCCTTATCCGTAGGATCAATAGCTACTCTTTTAAGTATCATTTCCAACAGTTGCCCATCAATAGTTTCAATTCTCTTATAAAATAATTGAGAAAGAGAGTCCATTGCAGCTAAAGGTCTATCATAAGTTAATAGCATTGATGCAACATAATTTATTAAATCAGCGTCTTTATCTTCTAAACGGTACCAGTTTAATGCTGACCAATAATATTGTTCTTCTTTTTTTGATAGCTTTACGATGATATCAAGTGTCTTTTTATTTAAGGGAAAACATAGTAAAAGCTTTGCTTTTGTTTTAGGTTTCCATGAAGAGGATGTCAACAAATGCTCTGCCTCATTATACTGTTCTTTGGCTAAAGCAGATAAATAACCTTCTGCAAAGCTAAGTTGGTAATTGTTTTTAGATATCCATTCCAATGCAATCTTTTTGCAATCCGCCTTATATTTTGAATAAAATGCAGTATGTCCGATAATGCTTGGAAAAGCACAAGATGATAATAACTTTATAAGACCTTTTTTCTTAGAATCAGTATAAATAGCTTCGAAAGCTTTAATACGTTTTTCAATCAGTAAACTTTGCTGTTCTTTATAGTCCGCCACCCCTCGAACCATTGGATGTAATAACGATGGAAAGGAGTCATTAAATAGATATTTATTTGAGTTTAATGAATAGGTAAAATCTATTTTTTCATATATTTCTTCTAAAGATTCTAGCGTAGAATCAGTCCATTGAGACTTTGAAGAAGGAAATTCTCTATGTCTTGAAATTGTATTTCTTATAAGATTTAGTAACTCAATCCTTTTATCATTCTTAAGCTGTTTAGAGTCTATATATTTCATTTGTTCAAAAATAAAATTCCTTTGTTCATCAGTAAAATGATCAAGATTATCAATAAGTTCAAATATTCTACATTCAAAATTACTCTTAACTTCATCAAAAAATAAGTCCATCATTGATGATAAATAATAATGATAGTTCTTATTAAGAACTTTGTTATTAGCTGATTCATGCCAATCTTTGTAAATTGGTTTTTCTATTCCCGATGTAAAAGATGAAGTGTTTAAGAGAAGTGCTTTCATAAGTTTCCAGGCAACATCAGGATATTGTGGTCTTAATACATTATTAATAATTCGAAGTTTTTCTTCATTAGTTGCAGACGTATGAGAAATCCATCCTAAATAAATATCTATTAATGAGTTGAACGGTCTATTTTGTATTCTTCCTCCTGGATCAATTTCAGCTAATCGTGCTAAACAAGTTGTTGCTCTTGATAAATACTGTTTACTCCAAGCAAGTTTTTCAAGAGCCCATAAAAGATCAGTATGGTAAAAACCACCCATAAAACTATCATCTTCTGCCTGAAAAAGTTTCAACAATATCGAATCCTTACCAGAAGAAATATCTTCAACAGCACTTAAGAATTCATCCGGAGCTGCTTCTGCAAGATCCCCTGTGCTGTGATCAAGTGAAAACCAGAATTCTATTGTTTTATTATTATCAAATAAAGCTCTTATCCAAGCACAAACATAACCTGATGGCTTCTTTCCTCCAAGATAAGAAGCGTATTCATCTCCAAATGCCGATAAAAGATTTAGAGAATCAGATAAGCCTCTCTTTATAAACTTCGAGTATTTTGGCTCCTTTCCCATAACCGACGCCATATATCTTTTATCTGGTGTAAGTTCATATGCTGGATTTGTATCAGCTAAAACTATAGATATTACTTCACCTAAACGTTCTAATATTGGAGCTGTTATTTTCGATACAATTAATAGCCAATAATCTGTCTTTGAAATTAATTGCCAAATATTTCCAACTTGTCTAACTGGAGGGTCCTCTTCTTTACTTAATTTATATATTTGTGATTGAAAATTTTCATATTTAATGCCAGATAATTTAGTTATAATATCTTTATCATCTTTTTTGTCACTCTCGTCCCACTCAGAAGCAAATAACACAGTAAAAAGTACTTCAGGTTGATATTTGTTTTGCCAAGTTGGTAATAGATGATCTAAAGGTTTAAGTAATTTGTGACGAAGGATTGGCTCAAAATACCCTTTTGTATCTTGGTATAAAGCATTTACTTCATTATCGTTTAAATTGAGTTTTTTTAAAGCCGCTTCTCTGACTAGACGAGGTTGCCTATCAAGATGAATATTTTCATCAGACACATCTTTTTCATCTATACACAATACAACTTGATGCCCATTGGTAACTGCTACACCAATACCAGATGGACTAAATCCCAAGGGGATAAGAATCAAGTTGTAATTACTTTGAGACATTACATCCCATTCATCTTGAGACTTAATTACTACACAACGCGAATCAGCACTGTCAATATTTTGCAGAACAGATAAAATAAATCCATATGCTTCATTCTTTGAATTAGATTTAACCTTACATACAGACGGACTTTGAATATACTTACTGAACTCTAATTGCTCTTTTTCTCTTGAATGAAGGAAAAATTCAGTTGTCAATCTAAGTTGTGTTCTATTAGAAAACTCATTCCAGGCCTGCTCTAAATCCCACAAAGTAGCGGAACGTTTTCCTATGTATTTTGAAAACCAACGATGTACAGCAGGACATATTTCTAACCATTCTACTAGTATTTCAGAGTCATAAACTCTAATATCTTTCCATTCATTCATCTTCTTTTGAGTTTTAATCCAGCTATCTTTCTTTGTCCAATTCCTTGATGTTCCAAATATAAACGTTGAATTTAATCTTTCTTTTTTTGGGATTTCCGCAGTTCTTTTTTTATAATCATTGTCTGCTTCAGACTTCAGTTTTGCTGGTGAAGTGGTTTTAAATTCCCAGCATGAAAGTCCTGCGGGAATGAATCTATTTGCTTCCTCACTCTCTAGCTTCCCATCCCAACCAGCAGTAACAACATTATCACCAGATGGAAAACGGTATTTACTGGGATCACAAGACGCAAGAACAAGCTTTTTGACCAAAAGCGGAAGTAATTCTTCAGACTCCCGCTTATGTGTTTCTGTCCAGTTCTTGGGACGTGTAAACTTTTGAGTGTAATTTCGGGTTTAGCAAACCCGATAGAAAGCCAGGAACTTGTATGGAATGATTTGGTCAATGCCCTTGCGGCTTGACGAAATTATTTCAGCCAAGTTACCGCTAGCGCTTTTGAAAC
>JAAEMD010000212.1 GCA_024225875.1 bacterium | reverse complement strand
TCCTGGTGAAGAGTGTATTTATCGGGGTTAAAATCCGGCCAGACAGATCCACTTTTCAGATCATATAAATTATCATATAACAGTTGAAGATTGGCTGTAAATTCAGGGTCTGCGTTATCGGCCAGATCATTTTGCAGTACCAGAACTCCCTGTTCAGCTATCATTTTGTGTGTATCCATTTCTGTCGGGCTTTCCACCGCATCCCATGCCAATAAACCTGCCGGATGAATCAGCATCAGAATGACAAAAAACGATTTCAATAATTTCATACTCATCTTTTTGTTTTCAAATTTTTTCATTTTATCTCCTCCGATTTTAAAAAATTAAAAATAACGCTGCCTGGCCGCCAAAAAGTATTCGAAGACCTGCGGGGTTTCCGAAACCCTGCAGGTCTGCTGTCCGGTTATACCTGAAAATTTATGCCTGGGTACTTACTTAACTGTTTCATTATACAAAAAATGTGCCAGGAAACTGTCTGAACAACAAATTTGTTTCAAACTGTCTGAATCTGTTGAATAAAAAAAATGTCAGATATCAAACCCGGATACTGATGTTTTGTTCAGCCTGTTAAAATACTCCATGAACTATAAGTAAATTAATAACGGAGATTAACAGCCGATATTGTCTTTATCAGTACTTCCAAAGAGTTGACACAGGTATAACTTAATACAGCCAACTATAAGAAAAATTATATACTGCTTACACTTTTATTTCTGTTGCAAAGACACAGAGAGAGGGCACAGAGTTTTTATTTCTCGGCGCCTTTGCGTCTTTGCGCCTTTGCGAGAGGTCGCCAAAAGTG
>JAAEMD010000211.1 GCA_024225875.1 bacterium | reverse complement strand
TTATAACCCTTATCCTTAAAGCTTCTTGAGCTTCTCTCGTTAATTTTCGTGCATCTGTTTTTAACATACTTTAAGCATAGCATCTATCCACTACTTTGCGAACTTAGTAATAACTTAGAACTTAGAACATAGAACTATCTAACTTAGAACTAAACAACTTAGAACTTAATAACTTCGAACTAAATAACTTCGAACTTTCAGCCTCATTGCCCATCAACACTATTGTGGGCCAGTTTAATTATTTTAATATATTCTATTCTTAATTTATATCTAATAGTTGATTTTTAAATTTTATCAATATAAAATTAACTGTTTCCAGGGCGTTTAGCTCAGCTGGGAGAGCGCTACCCTTACAAGGTAGATGTCGGCGGTTCGAGCCCGTCAACGCCCACCATCATAAACTCTCTCAAGATCCCCTCCAAAAAGGTACTTATTTAAAAGAATAGACACAATTTAAACAGATAAAGCTCTAACTCTCAATCTACAATTGCCCTTTTATATTATTTAACATACAATAATTTTCAGAATGTTATCTAAAAATTACCTTTACTGTCTGTTAATAAGTATTCTGGTTCTTATAAACTCTGCTGTCGTTTATTCAGAAACTATATTTGATGAAATTGACAAACCTCAAACTTTTACTATCGATAAAATAATTAAAAAAAACTGGGGCAAATTAATATCTGTCTTTAACCAGCCAACATCTGAACGACTGACTTTTGAAGGAAAGGATCAGATCACAATAGTGCAGATTGGTTTAAAATGGGATCCTCATCAAAAATGCTATGTTCCAAGTATTAAGCAAATAATCAAGCTGGTAAAAGATAATTCTGCAAGTGAAAAAATTTCCACACCTTCTCAAAAAATAGAATCTTAATTAAGGTTAAAACCTATATTCCAGTAACCACTTATATTATTATTATTGACTGCAAAACCTGCTCGAGGAACAAATTTAAGCCTGAAAAACATACCTGTCTCCAACAAAAACTCATAACCATAGCTTAGATATCCGGTATCAAAGCTTGAATAGTCAATAAATATGCTGCCAAACAAGTCTCCAAACCCTGTATTAGGGTTCCAGAATCCACGTCTTATATTCATTAGTTTATGGATATAATCAATACCAAAGTCGTAGCCGGAACTTATATCATACCACTTACGGGGATAGCCTCGTACATTTAACATTCTGTGAAACCTCGAGATAGAAGCTGCCCTGAGGACCAGAGAGTTACCATTGCCGTTAATTATATTATTACAGGAAAATAAAGATCCTCCATTAACTATATTTTGTTTATATATAAACCTGGAACTGGTAGTTGACGTCTTAAAATCCGTAGAAATTACAGGAATAACCCTGTCGTTAAAATCAGTAGTCAAAGACAGCTCCAAATTCGATAGTCCGGACTGTAGAGATTTATATACAATATACCTGCTGCCCACAGTACTGCCCAGAGTAGAGTAATATGAGTAGTTAATCATTAAAGGTAAAAACATCTTTGTCTCAATATTAAAAACCCAGGTTCCACTATTATCATAAAACAGGGAATATGAGTTTAAACCCAAATGATCTTCTCCTAAAGCAGTAAATGGAAATATCCTGGCATAAGGAACCACAAGAGAACTTAAGTTCTTCTCCATACTTAATTTTGAACTTGCTTTAACTACTCTTGTAAAAGAAGGTGGCTGTAATGACCGTTCAGGTAAAATACATTCTTTCCACATAGTTTTAATATTAAAAATATCCAGCCCCTTATCTGTCATTCCAGTATAAAAAAGCTCTTTATCGTTTAAAGCTCCGGAAAAAGCTTCAGCATTTTCTGTTAGTTTAAATAACCTGTTATTCTGTAAATCAAAAAGATAAATAGAGCTTTTCTTCTCATATTCTGCTGTAAAAAGAATGCCTTCTCTTGAAACAGATATTCCTGTTTCGGGAAAGTAAGTATCAATTACTGTTCTCAACCTGTTCGTTTTATCATCAAACAAGTGTATACCCCAGCTGGATCTTTCCTGTTTAGCAACTACATATATATTATCCTGATACGAAGCCATCTCACCTGTCAGATAATTTATTTTCGTAACTTTTTTCTTAACACCTGACTTGTAAGTCCAGATATCCGATCCAAACCTGTCTTTTGAAGTGGTTGCATAAAAAACACTTCCATCTGATAGAACACAAAAGGCTCTTATCTCGCCTTCCAGCAGTTTTTCCGTTTTACCTGTTCTAAGGTTCAGTCTGTACAAAACATTAACCAAACCATATCCCAGGTTATAAATATTGTCATATCCAGGTCTCACATCCGCCAGAGTATAATATATAAAGTGATTCCAGAAACGCAGTGGCAGGGTCAGCCTGCTCTTAAAGTTCTGGATAACTCTGCTTTTTTTTGTATCCAGATCATACTCCACTATGCTGTATACATTATTAACTTTAAACGGTGCTGGCTGCTGAGATTCTTTTGAACAAAAAAATAGTTTTCCATTATATATATTCAAATACTTCTTTTCCCCGGCAACACTGATTAGAGGGCTACCCTCATTAAACCAGCCCTGGTATTTTTCTTTTACCTTCAAGCTCCATTCTTTATAAAGTACGGTAAAATCTTTACCATATACATCTCTGGCTGCAGCATCTATACCATATACAGGGAAAACAAGGCCTGGATAAGCACCGGCATTAGAGCCGAAAAGGTGTATAAATTCTTTAAATCGACCAGGACCATACTCTTCTGCCAGGTATTCAAAAAATAAGCTTCCGTATGTATATGGTGTAGCAGAGTATGGAAATTCAAAAAATGGATATGTCATCATACATAAATCAGGTAGTTTTTGTGCTTTGACTTTAGCTGCAATAATCGAACGTGAATAACTGCTGTTTAAGCGTCCTTCATAAATACTGTTAGCAGATTCAGCATAAACAGCTGCACCCTCTGATAACCAGAGAGGTGATGCTATATTAGGAATATATAGATTGCCAAACAACCGGGATATCTCTGCAGGGAATTTATCGGATTCCGTTAAATGATGTAAATGAGTCAGTTCATGAACACCTGCCATTCTATACCAGTCCTGGTAAAAAGCACTCTCTCCTTCAGAGCCAGGCATACCACTTAATATAGTCAGCTTATTTGTTAAGGGATTGGCATAGCTGTTAACGGTCAGGCCCGGGTCCTCAACAACAACAACCGTCTTTTTGATATTATTACCTGTCAAAGAAGTTACTGCATTTCTATAACCTTCTAAAGATCTTAAAACAGCCATAGCCTGAAACTCATTTTTGTTTTTATAATATATTATAAAGTTACTTGATTCTTTAACTTCCCAGCCCCAGAACGCAAAAATCGGACTGCTGACAAAAATTATCAGAAAAAAAACAGTGCCTTTAATTAACCTCTTCATTATCCAGAATTTCCTGCCTCTCGCTATCAAACTCAATAAATATTTTCACTCTTGTACAAAACATCGTAAAATATTATGTTATGAGTTCATTATTTCTCTATACAACACCATTTTCTGCTAATAATCCTATATATAATCATCAGGGGCCAGTGACCATAGAAAATTACTTTTGGGACAACCTGGTACAAACAATAAAAAGTAATAATAGCTCAATACTATTAGTAGTATCAACTTCAAGCCAGCGAAAATGGCTGCAAGAAGAGTTGATTAAATTAAGGCCAGGCATTTCATTATTACCTGAAATAAGCACCCTGGATGAATTACTTATGCGAAGTCAAAGCATTGATCTTCCAGATCAGCAGTTTTTTGATAGAATCATTTTCAAACATCAGCTGAACTCATCCGGCAATACCAGTGACTGGTTTAACTCAATACAAAATTCAGATGGTTTCTTTAATCATTTTATGACTTTTCTAAAAGAAACCCGTAAATACAGAATATCAAAAGCATACTATAAGAATCAAACTATACAAAACATAAAACTTAACAGGGTTACATACGAGTTTATTCAAGAATTTATAAAACAAAAGCAAACCTCAGGTATTAACGACATTTTCTCAAATTATGAAAAAGAAGAAAGCTTAGATTATTTAAATGTTACAAAATATATCAATAACAGATCTTTATTTATTTTCGGCTTCTGGGATATCCCGAACTATCAAAAAATATTACTTGAAACTATTATAAAAAACTCAACAATATCTTCATTTCTTCTATATTTTCAACCTGATAATCCTGTTTATTCTGGCAGCAAAAATCTTTACACCTGGCTGCGTCAAATTCCGGTAACAGTAAGAGAAATAAAAATTAAAAAAGAAAAAATTCAGGAACGCAAAAAAAGAGTAAATCTGGTAAAACTGCACTCAATTGAAAATGAAATTATATTTACAGCAAAAAAAATACACTCTATCCTGGAGGTTGCTCCTGATACTGCATATAATGACTTTGCTGTTATACTGCCTGACTCAAAGTATATTGAAAACACTACCAGAATTTTCAGTAAATATAATCTACCATTCGTATCATCAAAAAAGAAACCACTTGCAGAAACTCCAGCAGCTGTCTTCTTAATAAATTTTTTATCTTTAGCAGATAATAATTTTGACCGAATGTCAGTATTAACTCTACTAAAAAGCCCTCTTGTTAATAAAATAAAAACAACTAAGGGTGAAGAAGTAGAAATAAATTCATCTTTTATAGCCCTGACAGCCTATCGTTTAAATATAAAAAACGGTTACACAAACTGGATCTCAGGCTTTGAAAATCAACTGGAAACCTGTATGGATCAATTAAAAAACAAACCGCCCTCAACTCTGCAAAAAAAAGATTTAATAAATCAAATATCTATCCTGAAAAATCAAATAAAGGTTATAAAAAAATTATTTAGTTTATTACTGGAGTTAAAAAAATGCTGTAATGCCCGGGAACTAACTGGATGTATAAAAAATGCTCTGACTGAGTTTTTAATAATTGAACAGATAAATAAATATCAGGGTCCGGATATCAACTATCTACTGCACTATCTAACTCTTATCGAAACTATAGATAATTTCGGAGAGATTTACAGCAGATTAAGACCGGAAAGTTTAAGCCCGCCATATGCTCTAAAACTAATGATTTACGAAACCCATTTTATAAATACAAACCCAGTAAACGGCATTCATTTAACTGGCAGGTTTGAAGCTTTTATGGTTAAAAAAAAATATATATTTATCTGCGGGGTTTCTGATAATAACTGGCCATCCATACCATCTGAAAATATTTTTTGCTCCAACAGCATTAAAAGTAAAATGGGCTGGCCTGCACAAAAAACATATTATGATTGGGATCTGTACCTCTTATCATCTTTTATCATCAACACCGGTAACAAAGTATTTATAACCTATCCACAATTCAATGAAGATACACCTGTCCTGCCTTCACATTTCATTACATTTTTAAAAGAACAAAATAATATAATCTTTCAGGAATTTATTAATCCTGAAATAGAAGATTACCTGTCTGATGAAGAGCTGCTGCTTCAATTAAATGAAGAGGAGTTTAATAATTATCCGGAATTAAAAAATAGAGCGCTGTCATTTTATAACAAGCAAAATAATCCCGGGAAAAACAGCTATAGCGGTTATCCTGGAGGGCCTGCTCCCTTAAAAATAATAAAAGATCGATACAAAAATTATACTTACTCTGCTTCAAGCCTTGAAACATATCAGGAGTGTCCTTATAAGTTTTTTTTCAAATATGTTATTAAAGAACGGGGGCCTGAAGAGCTTACTGAAGAAATAAGTGCTGCTGTCTGGGGACAGTTTATTCATAAATTATTTTTTAATTTTTTTAAAGAAATGAAAAAACTGGGCTTATCTTTTAATAAAGAGGCTGACCTTCCTGATATAAAAGCCTTGCTGAACGAAGAGGCCCATTCAGTTTTTAATTCAGAGTCCCGAAATACTTATTACTGGTACGTAAAAAATAAACTGCTTTTCGGTCAAAACAGCAAAAATCTGCTAACCAGCTTTATAGATGAAGAGCTGTCAAACCCATTACCTTTAATACCTGAGTATTTTGAGTATCCCTTCAATACTAATGATATAAAGTCCTGGCCCAGAGAACATATTATGCTCAAAGGTAATATAGACGTGATTTTAAAAGCCACAAACCAGAACTATATAGCAATTCTGGATTACAAAACCGGATCAAAAATACCTGCTGGTGCAGATATAAAAAATTTCAGGAGTCTGCAAACACCTTTATACTATTTAATCAGCAGGCATCTATTTAAAGACTCCAGTTGTGTCGGTGGTATTATATATCAAATGAGTAACTCGAATAATTTTAAAAAGCACATTAACTTCTGTTCTAAAGAAGGAAAAGAAAATGTCTTTGATCTGAAACGCAAAAGACCGTTTGAAATTTCTGATGATTATATTTATGAGCTGATAAAGCACCTGGAAACCCTTAAAAACCTGATTATAAATGGATACTTTGGCTTTAATACACCTGCCGAACTAGCCCATATTAAAAACAAAGGGTGCTCATTTTGCGCTTATCTACTGGTATGTGAATATAGTAAAAGGTTTGAATAAATAGAGAATAATATGAAAAAAAATATTACTTTAACAGATTCACAAAAAAAAGCGCTGGAAATAAAAAATAATATAATCGTTGAGGCTGGAGCTGGTTCTGGAAAAACAACTATTCTTGTACAGAGATATTTAAAAATACTGGAAAACAACCCGGAATCAGGACCTGAAAATATTTTAGCACTTACCTTTACCAGAAAAGCTGCCGGGGAAATGCTGCACAGAATACAAAATGAAATTATAGGTTACGAAAATATCTCTAAAAATAGAAGGCTTGAAATATCCGGATCTCTATATAAAGCTAAAATATCAACCATCCACTCTTTCTGTCAGAATATAATAAAAAAGCACCCTGTGGAGTGCCATATCGATCCTTCTTTTGAAATAATAGAAGCAGAAGAAGGGATTTTCTTATTTAATCGCATAATAGAAGATACCATAAAAGATCTGCAGTTAGAAAAGAGCAGGAACCTGGAGCATTTTCTTATTAATTATGGATCCAAAAGCCTTAGATCAGTTCTTTTATCTTTATTTAATCAAAGAGAAGCAGCACAATACTGGCTGAACCATTATCTATATTCAAGCAATAGCGATATATTAAGTGACCTGTCATGCTCAATACCGGAAGAAATGAACACAATTCAGGAAGAACTGGAGCTTTTAAAATCTTTATTAATTATCTATCAAAACTGTGAAAATAGATTAGAGCAAGTAAAAAGAGAAACAGGAAAACTTGACTATATTGATCTATTAATAATGGCCAGAGACCTTTTAACAAAAAATGATCACATCAGAAAATCCCTCCAGGATCAATTTCCTTTTATTATGGTTGATGAGTTTCAGGACACCGATTACTTACAATGGGAAATAATAAGATTAACAGGTGGTCTGGATAAACCTGTTAAGCAAAACAATATCTTTATTGTAGGAGACATTAAACAGTCTATTTACGGCTTTCGCGGAGCAGTACCAGAATTATTTGAGGAGATAAAAAGTAATACCGATCAAAAAATAAATGCTTTACTTATATCATTAAACGACAATTTCAGATCACAAAGTAAACTAATAGATTTCATCAACCCGCTTTTTGAGAATATATTTCAAAGTACAGGTAAGTTTGGTTATACACCTTTAATAGCGAATAAAGCTGATGAAAGCAGCAGCATTGAATTTGCTGTTTTTGAACAGGATAACTGTGTAGACTTTATGCTGGAAGCAAACTTTATCAGCAAATGGATAAGAAGTAAATTAAACGAATTACCAAATTTAAAGCTCAGTGATTTTGCCATACTTATAAGAAGAAAAAAGCATATGACAAAATTAAAAGAAGTTTTGAATAGATTTGGGCTTGAAGCATTTATTCACACAGGAAAAAGCATTAATAAAAAAGAAGAAATAATTGATCTGTTTTGTCTCATAAAGGGGTTGCTTGATCCTTACGATAATTTAGCCTGGATAAGAGTATTAAAGTCACCCTTGTCAGGTATCAGTGATGACGCTGTTTTTCTGCTTTATAATTTCTTTAATGCCCCTGAATTTTTAACAAAAATATATGAATTTGCCAAACAGTCTGATAATAAATTAGAATCACTGGGTTTTGATAAGCTGGATATTAATTTAATGAAAGAAGCTGCAAAATCAATACCATTATGGCTGGAATCTGTTAATTTTATTGCCTTACCAGAATTAATTGAAACTATTTTACTAGAAACTAAGGCCTGGGCACTCTATGCTTCCGGTCCGGAAGGATTTCAAAAAACAAAAACAATAAAAACTTTCCTTAAAAAAATTGAGTTATTAACAAAAAATGCATTTTCCTCTAATCCTGACTTAATTAGAATTCTTGAAGATTCCATATTTAATGCAAACAATAACATATCAGACCCGGAACCTATTACTCCCAATGCGATTAATATTCTATCAATTCACGCATCAAAAGGCCTTGAATTTCCTGTTGTAATCCTTCCTGAATGTGGAAAGTCTTTTAATTTAGCATCTAATTCAAAACTTATTATTTCGAGAAAATACGGTCTCGGACTTTATTACAGGAGCAACCAGAATAAATATGAAAATAAGCTGCGCAATAAAATAAAACAGCAAATAGAAGATGACACAATAAACGAAGAAAAGCGACTTTTTTATGTTAGCTGTACCAGAGCTAAAGATCATCTTCTAATATCAGGCAGCAAAAAATCTACTTCAAAACAAAACAATAAAACATATCTTGACTTTATACTGCCTTTCTCAGTGCTTAACACAAAAGAGAAACGTATACTTTTCACTTTTCCTTCTACAGATCAAAGTAGTTCGATTACTCAAAACTACAAGTTATATTCAAGCCCTGAAGACATCAAAACAGATCCACATACTACCCTGGCCCCCCTCATACCTGCTTCTATCAAGCCAGAAAATAAAAAGAACGTTTTAAATACTAAACTAACATTATCAAAAACCTGCAACCTGCCAGTATCCTTATCCACAACCCAGGCCTGCACTTTGCTTAAATGCCCTAAAAAATACAGATACTATCCATTATTAAATAAATTACAGTCACTTGATATGAAAATGCTGCCATCAATTAAATTAAGCCATTTAACTTCTGCCAAAGATATCGGAACAACAGTACATAATATAATACAGAAAATGAATACAGAAAAAATATCTTTCAAAAATAAAGACAGGCTGGAGCAGTATATAAAAAAGGATTTATGTTTACCGGTCACAAAGTCTACAGTAAATACAGTTTTTGCACACATAAAAAACTTTATCTGCTCGAATATTTTTCATGATATTAATTCAGGCCTGGAAAGTATTCATGAAAAACCATTTTCATTAAAAATAGAAGAGTTAATTATTGAAGGCCGGTTTGATACAGTCTATAAAAAAAATAACTCCTGGCAAATAATCGACTATAAAACAGATAATATCTCTCCCGGAGAAATAGAATCTCATTCCTTATATTATAAGAATCAGTTAGCAATATACTTTATAGCATTAAAGACATTATATGATCTAAATCAAACACATTATGAGGCAAAGCTTTATTTTACTCGTTTGGGAAAAGAAAAAGCTGTATTTTTTACAAATGATGACCTTGTACAGGTCCAGACAAAGCTAGGTGATCTTTACAGTATGTTGATAAAGAACTCTTTTCCAAAAACTCCTGCTGCTATATGTGAAGAATGCCTGCTTTATCAGCAGAGTATCTGTAAAAACCAGTAAGCTGAAAAGTCTATAGACTATTATTTAAAGATTCCTGATTTGCCACCTTTGGTGTCAGAATCTTTACTTAAGCTCTGATGTCTGATGTACCTTGTTAAATGCCTGATCTGAGGGTCTGTCTTTGATAATTGTTTTATAATATTCAGGGCTTTTGCAGGGCCTATTTTTTTTATAAGACCTACAATCCTGTTTTTATCACTTCCCTTGATAGACAGTGCTTTAACCAGCATACCCAGCATAGGATCCCCTATTTTTTGTATTATTACCTCTGCCCTTAACACAATTGGTAATGAAGATGAGTGCAGACTATTGATAAGAAAACTACCTGCCACATCTAATCCCTTCCGTTTAAAGGAGTTTAATATCAAAAGTCTAAGGCTGGGATCTGCATAAGCTTTTAATAATTCTTTCATACCCTGCTTACTGTTCATTTGCATTAACATCACAATTGCATTTTTTTGAATTCTTTTATTTGAAATTGCCTTCACCAGTACCTTCTCTGCCATCTCTCCACCTATACGCCATATTATATGAATCACCTGATTGGCTATTATCCAGTTATGTGTATTTATGGCTGCTTCCAGATTCGGGATATCGTCCTCACCTGTCTTGACAAGTATACTATGTATATTTTTTCTGATATTAGAATTACGCTCATCCAGATGAGCTACTAAAGCCGGGAATGCTAATGATCCAAACTTCTCTAATGACTTGGCAACATTTTTTCTTACATGAAAATCTTTATCCCTCAGTATTTTGATTAAAGGAGTAATTGCTTTTGAGTTTCCCAGATCACCAAGTTTTTCAGCCACACACCATCTAATAACCCAGTTATTTGATGACATTATCTTTATTAATGGCTCAACTAATGACGGGTCATTCAACATTTTCAAATCTAAAATAGCCTCCCAGCGAGACCTTTCATCTTTTAGTTTGTCTATTATTATTTTTAATTTTTCTATTGATGTCATTACTTTTTTTTCTTTTTATTTATATTCATAGAAAAATAATACCATACTTTTCCTGTACAGGTTTATTACGATAAAACTGTATTCATCGCTTCTTTAATATCTTTAACATATATACGCTTCATTTTACCAGAACTATTTTTAGTATGATTTTTATCAGGTGCTGTAATACAACTAGAGAACCCCAGTTTCTCAAATTCTATAAGTCTTCTTTCCAGGTGTGGAACAGCCCTTATTTCTCCTGTTAAGCCAACTTCTCCGCAAAATCCAGTTTTATGGCCAAAAGACTGCTCTTTTAATGAAGAAATAATGGCCATAATAATACCAAGGTCCAGAGCTGTCTCTTTTATCTTTACTCCGCCTACTACATTTAAAATTATATCCTTATCAGCCATCCTTATTCCAAGGATTTTTTCTATTGCCGCTATCATTAAATTGGCCCGATTCGGATCAACTCCTAAAAAAGTTCGTTTCGCCATGCCATATCCTGTTGCTATAACTAAAGCCTGTATCTCAACAAGTAAAATACGTCTACCTTCTGCCACTGCCGAAACAACGGACCCAGGGTTAGCCAGTGTTACTTCATCTATGAATACTTTTGACGTATTTCCTACTTCAATCAATCCATCCTGCTCCATTTCAAATATTCCAATCTCACTGGTATTAGAATACCGGTTTTTAAAGCATCTTAATAAACGATACTGCTGTTGCCTGTCGCCCTCAATATATAAAATAACATCAACTATATGCTCCAGAACCTTAGGGCCTGCCAGACTGCCATCTTTTGTTATGTGCCCTATAATTAAACAAACTGTATTTCTTTCTTTAATAATCCTGATAATCTCATTGGTACATATTCTAACCTGATTTACACTGCCCGTTACTGAGGGTTGAGCAGGATGATACACTACCTGAATCGAGTCCATAACAATAAAATCCGGCTCATATTTTTCTATAACCCGAATAATATCCAGAATATTTGTTTCTGATAAAACCATTAAGTCTGAACTATCTTTTCTTATTCTTTTAGCGCGAAAATATACTTGATTTAATGACTCTTCTCCAGAAATATACAAAACTTTTTTGCCTGCAGCTGAAATTTGTTGAGCTGCCTGTAAAGCAAGCGTTGACTTTCCGATCCCGGGTTCGCCCCCTAATAAAACACATGATCCTTTTACAAAACCTTTACCAAGAACATTATCAAACTCTTTAATTCCGGAAGCAATAACCTCCTCTTTTTCTAAAACAAGGTTACCAAGAGACACTGGTTCACTTTTTATCCGTTTTTTTTGAAATGCAGTTGAAAATTCAACTTTTGTAACGCTCTCCTGTTCAAGGGTGTTCCATGAATTACAGCTTGTACACTGGCCCTGCCATCCAGGAAAATACGCTCCACAACACTGGCAAACAAACTGAATTTGTTCTTTAGGCACTTGAGACTAGTTTAGTCTTGGTTTTTTGATCTTTACGTTTATGACCAGCTGCAACTTTTTTGATATCAAATACAATAAGATTACTCTTAACTGTAGCTTTAACATTTATCTCACGTCTTAAGTTTTGTGTTAACATTGCATCTGCCAGCCTGTCTTCAAAGTGTTCCTGTATAGATCTCCTTAGTGGTCTAGCCCCCTGTTTAGGATCAAAACCTCTCTCTACTAAATAATTGCATACCTTGTCATCCACAGAAATATGAATATCCTGCTTTTGCAAACGATCATCAACGTCATCCAGCATTATTTTTATAATCTCATTCAAATGTTCTTTATTCAGAGATCTAAAAATAACTATATCATCAATTCTATTTAAAAATTCAGGCTTAAATTCTCTTTTTAATTCATCCTGTAATTTCTTCTTCATTCCATCGTACTCATGTTCTTCTGCTCTGGAGGAGTCTACAAATCCAAAAGAAGTTTCCTTTTCTATAAACTTACTGCCAACATTAGATGTCATAATGATAATAGTGTTCTTAAAATTAACCACTCTTCCTGTAGCATCTGTAATTCGTCCATCATCAAGAACCTGTAAAAGAATATTTACTACATCCGGCGAAGCTTTTTCCAGTTCATCAAATAAAACAACAGAGTACGGCTTTCGTCTAACCGGTTCCGTCAACTGACCACCTTCATTAAATCCCACATATCCGGGAGGCGATCCTATTAAGCGGGATACCGTATGTTTTTCCATATACTCTGACATATCAACTCGTACAACTGCCTCTCGATTACCAAACAAGTATTCTGCCAGTGTTTTAGCCAGCTCTGATTTTCCTACACCAGTGGGACCTAAAAATAAAAAAGATCCTGTTGGCCGTTTTGGGTCTTTCAGTCCAACCTTGGACCTTTTAACTGCCCTTGCTAAAGCCTTTATTGCTTCATTCTGACCAATAATTTTCTTTTCCAGAGAAGCTTCCATTTCTATTAAACGATCAGACTCTTCCTGGGTAAGTCTGGTTACAGGAACTCCTGTCCAGGTTGATACTATTTCTGCTATAGTTGATTCAGATACCACATGTTTTGATTCAGCCTCATCCTGTTTTTTAAGTACGGACAACTGTTTTGTAAGATCTTTCTCTTTACTCTCCAGAATTTCAATAACTGCTGTGTCATTATTTTTGACTGCACTTTCTTTTTCTTTTAATATATTTGATTTTTCTTTCTCTATTTCAGATATTTTTATAGAGCCGGAAGATACTCTTAACATAACTTTTGATGCAGCCTCATCCAAAACATCGACAGCTTTATCAGGTAAACTTCGTTCCGTAATATATCTAACTGCAAGATCAACAGCTTCTTTTAAGGCTTCTTCAGTAATAACAACATTATGAAATGTTTCATATAGACCTTTGATTCCTCGTAAAATTTCCAGGGTTTCCTCAGGTGTAGGCTCATCAACGAGAACGGACTGAAAGCGTCGTTCCAGTGCTCCATCACCTTCTATATGCTTCCTGTACTCATCCATTGTAGTCGCCCCAATACACTGAAGCTCACCTCTTGCCAGTGCCGGTTTAAATAAATTTGCTGCATCAAGACTACCTTCCGAGCCACCTGTGCCAATAATGGTATGAAGCTCATCAACAAAAATAATAACATTACTGGCCTTACGTACCTCTTCCATAACTTTTTTAACTCTATCTTCAAATTCACCTCTGTACTTTGTACCTGCTACAAGAAGGCCAAGATCCAGAGATACAACTCTCTTTTCTCTGAGCTTTTCAGGAACTTCTCCCTGACATATTTTCTGAGCTAAGCCCTCAACTATCGCAGTCTTTCCTACGCCCGGAGCACCTGTTAATACAGGGTTATTCTTAGTTCTCCTGCTGATGATTTGAATAATACGCTCTATTTCTTTTTCCCGGCCAATTACAGGATCCAGATTACCCTCATAACCAAGGAAAGTCAGATCCCTGCCATATAAATCCAGGGTTGGAGTAGGAACTGCCTGTACCTGCTTGGCAGATGGTGCCAAACGATCTCCAAGTAATTCAAATAACGCATCCTTAAAAATATTAATATTTACACCCATTTCAGCTAAAACCCTTGCTGCAATACTGGTCTGATCCCTGAAGATAGATAAAAAGAGATGTTCAACATTAACATAATTATGGCCCAGCTTTCTTGCTTCATCCCAGGCATACGATAAAACCTGCTTTGCCTGTTGTGTAAAAGGAATATTGCCATATTCTGACGATGAGACACCATAATCAAGGCTTTCTTCTACTGCTGTACGTATCTGATCCGGTGAATAACCCATAGTATGAAGCGTTTTTATTACTATATTATCTCCCTCACCGATGATACCCAGCAAAATATGTTCCGTACCAACATAGCTGTGTTGAAACTTTTTTGCCTCTTCCTGAGCAAGCATAATACTTTGAATCGCTTTTTCCGTAAATCTTGAAAACATATTCTGAATAATAAACTATTTCATATTTTCTCGCAAGAAAACTCTAACAAAACAGTAACAGGTGATTTCCGGCAGGATGCGAGGTACAAGAATGGCAGGCAGTTGTTAATTTAGATAAGTCCGCTGGTAATCCGGAGGCTGATTTATATTTTATATTGCATTCCGCTGTAAATCAGCTGTTACTAAAATAGTCTGTTATAATATAGTTATAGCTGGTACAAATTGAACTGTCCATTTAAATGGGGAAATGCAGTTTCACAAACGTACATTAACGAAGTCATTTGAAAACTTTAGTATCAGACATTTTACTTTGGAACAGCTATAGTCTGTTATAATATAGTTATAGCTGGTACAAATTGAACTGTCCGTTTAGATGGCTGAGTACCACTGTTTTTTAACAGTAAAATTAAAATATCAGACCTTCAAAATTGAATGTCAAAATATCCATACAATATTTTGTTATCTTTATATCGATATATTGATTATAAATAAATCAGATAAATTAAAAAGGATAATAAAAATAATATATATTGCAGATTATTATGTTAACAACAGATTTTGATTACCATTTACCTGAAAATCTTATAGCACAAAAGCCTCTGTCAGTAAGAGACTACAGCCGTCTTATGGTATTACATAAATCAAAAAAAACCATACAGCACCTTTTATTTAAGGATATTACCCGATTACTAACACCCGGTGACGTATTAGTACTTAATAACACAAAGGTAATTAAAGCCCGCCTTTACGGAAAACGTAAAACCGGAGCCTCCATAGAGATTTTTTTAATTGAAGCAGTTGAAAAAAATATATGGAAATCTTTATTAAAACCAGCTAAAAGAGTAGCAGAGGGAGAAACTCTTTATATTGGTGATGATTTTACCTGTACTGTAATATCTAAAAATACTGATTATAATATTATCGAATTTACTAATAAAACTAATAGCTCTCTTGAGAATAAAATCGCTCAATACGGAACAATACCCCTGCCACCATATATCAGGGACTCCAGATCACAGTATGCTAATCAGTATGAAAAAAATTACCAGACTGTATTTGCCTCAGTATCAGGCGCTGTAGCTGCACCAACTGCCGGTTTACACTTCACCCCGACCCTGTTAAAAGAAATTAAGGAAAAAATTACTGCGATCGAATATATTACATTACATACAGGAATTGGAACCTTCAAACCTGTACAGACTGAAATAGTTACTGATCATAAAATGCATGCTGAATGGTATTCTATAAGCGAAGAAACAGCCAGAAGATTGTCTGAATATATTAAAATGAAAAAACGTATAATTGCTATAGGCACAACAGTCACCAGAACTCTGGAAACAAGTATAAAAAATAACCATTTGAAAGCTTGTTCAGGTTATTCCAGCCTATTTATTTATCCAGGTTATAAATTCAATGTCCTGCAGGGTTTATTAACAAATTTTCATTTACCAAAATCTACTCTTTTAATGCTGGTCTCAGCTTTTGCCGGAAGTAATTTTATTAAACAGGCGTATCAGGAAGCTATACAAAATAAATATCGTTTTTTCAGCTTTGGAGACGCCATGCTGGTACTGCCATGAATAAAAAAATTGACCGGCATATAGATATGAATCTACTAAAGAGGAAAAGTACTCCGCTGGTTTTTCTGCTCACAGTATTGATGTTAGTTTCCTTAATAAGCTCTACTGCGTTCAGTCAAACTCCTGACATATCTTATACTAAAAATAATCTTATGAGCAGCAAGGTTGTCAGTAAAAATATAGAAACTGAATCAACAAAAAATAAAACCATAGACGTACCAGAAAACGATCATACAGTTAAGAAAACCGATGCAAAAATTGAGCTGGCCATGAATAACAATATAACAAAACAGCCTGATCCAGATAAAAACAGCTACCCTCCGGAGTTTAAGCTTCTAAAAAAACCGCAAAAAGAGAGTTTCTTATACCCTGCTAGACACAAAAGTCAATATCCCGATCTAAATGTATCCGGTTTTTATGAAGGAAAGTACAGCCAGAGAAATTACGAACCAAAAACAGTCACCAGCTCTTTATGGGAAACCATTAGAAAAGACCCTGTTTATAATAAACTGCCAAGAGATGTTTTAATTGGCGACCCCAAAATCGAATTTCGCTATAAATTTAACATAGATGGAAAACTGGATGACGATTTATCCGTACATTATGATGTTGAACAAGAGCCTGACTTTCCAGGAAAATACGATATTCGTGTTAAATATAAAAAAACAGATCTAACGTTCTATCATTTTGATGCTGAATTTAAAAATGGAGAGTTCATAAATATTAAAAAAGCTCTGAACGGAGCAAAACTGGAAACTTATGATGATAACTGGGAAGCAATTATTGCAACAGGACGACAGCGATCTGATCCCAAAAAATTTGAAGGCTGGGGTAACGGAGGTAGAAAATATAATCTTGGTCATGGAAATATCCTGGAAGACTCTATAAAAATATGGGTCAACAATGTTTTAATTCCAGATAGTGAAATAGAAAAAATAAACTATTATGAAGGCAGTATAGAATTTAAGAACTTAAAAACTCAGGCTGATTATATAGAGGTTATTTACGAATTTACAAATCCGATAGAAGATTTTATTCCTGTTTTATCCAGAAAGAATTTCATGGGCGCACAATACAAATGGCATGCCTCTGTTAAACCGAAAATCCAAAAACTGTCAAAATCTACAACCGAATTACTGGTAATCTCATCCAGAAATATCAAAACTCAAGAATTTAAATTAAAAAATAATAATATAGTTTTAGGTGAATCTTCTGTTGAACTAAATGGAAAAAAGCTGAAAAACAGTGTTGACTACACCTTAAAAAGCCACACCGGCAAGCTCACCCTGCATGAAAAACATTTAAAGGAAAAAGATAAGATAAAAGTTTCTTACAGCTATTACCTCACAGAACAGATTTCAGAAGAAATAATAGGTAAAGATATACCAGGGCCATATAATTTATCAAAAATACCTGTAGTAAATAATTCAGAAAAAATATATCTTAACGATGTTCTTTTGTATCCAATCCGTGACTATAATTTAAATTATAAAACAGGTAAACTTATGTTTAACTATAAAATACAATACCCTCATATAATTTCAGCTGAATATCATAGTTTCAAAACCGAAACTCCTTCTGTTAATGTTACAGACTCTCCTTTGAGCATAGGTGCTACTTATATTCAGGAGAGTGTCAGCGGACAGGATGAAGAACTTGACTTAACGAGCCCTTCAGAAAATTTTACAACAACTTCCAATATAATTAGAACAAAAAATACACCTGTTATTAACACAGCAAACATTGATATTGTACTTACAGTAAATAACAAAAAAATAACTCTTACCACAGCTGATTATGAAGTAGTGAATCCTTATAAAGGAGAAATCAGAGTAATTGACACCCTGGTCACAGGCAGCCCGCCATATACAGGTACAGTTAAATATAAATACAAAAAAAGTTATAAATCTATCTTTTCTTTTTTAGGAAAAGAAGGCCACTTAAAATATACAAATGGTGAAAATGATTTTTTCTTAACTGAAATACCCATTAAATATAAAGGTATCGATGAGATTCGAGTACGTATTAGTAATGAAGTAGGTGATCGACTGCTGGAAGAAGGTATAGATTATACAGTAGATTATAGTAACGATGGTACAAAACCATCCATAACGTTTATACCTGGTGAAACTTTACATGACGGAAGACAGCTGCCATCAGATTTTCCGAGCTCCAATGATAGAATATATATGGTTTATGATTATGCACCTGACAACTCTCCTGATCCAGGTAATATAAACCAGAGAATGGTAGGGTTCACTCTCGGAACAAAAATCAATGATCACTGGTCGTTAAATGCAGAAGTAGCCGCTGCTGATCATAACTTTTCCAAACCTCAGCTCGATTTTGAACAATCCATGACAGGAAGAGGTGATACATTCTATGAACCATATAAGCTCGAATATAATAACCTGGTCGAAGACTCAGAATCAGTATTTATTAAAAGGGAAACCGGCGAATCTTATATGTTAACAAAAGACAGAGACTATATCATTAACTATATTACAGGACACTTAAAATTTATCAGACAGTCACCAGGAAATGCTGACACTATTATCGTAAAAGCAAAATATTATTCTAACCAGGGTACAGTAGAAGCCGGGGCACAGCATAATTTTAAATTAGCTATGAAAGTAGATACTGAATATAAGAATGACAATATCACAATAAAAGGTAATTATAAATCAATAGATAAAGATTTTTTACCTATGGGAGAAATGAAAGAGCAAAAGGGTTCAAAGGTACTGGGTGGTAGTTTTAACTGGGATATAAATGAAAAAGAAAAGATCAGCATGGATTATAATAGAAGAGACCTTTTCAAAGATTCCAATGCAAAAGGTCAGAACTCCTATCTGCATACAGATGATTTTAATGCTAATGCTGATTTAGTATTTTTTGATATGTTTGAGACTTCACAGAGCCTTAGATATCAGCTGCAAATCCAGGATCCCGTTGATCCTGACAGTCCTACACCTGACCACATTATAGACACTAAAACTATTGATTATTCAGGCAGTGTCGCTTTTGGTCCAGACTCATTTAAAAATACCATCAGCCGCGGTTTTACCAGAACAAACGGTGATTATATAGATGCTAAAGCACCTGATCTATCTATAATAGATAAAGAAAAGTATGAATCACAAATTGATCTTAAAGATTTATGGGTTCTTGGTGATATTGTAATAAATCCTGCTTTTGAACAGCAGTCAACAAATAAAAAAGTCACCCGGCTACTGACAAATACAGGTGAATATATAACAGAAAAATCATATTCCAACAGACGCAGCAGCGCCCTTTATTCCAGGTTGACTCCATTTAAAGAATTAACAGGTACTTTCGATTTTTCAAAAGATGAGATTGAAACACAAACCCCAAAGCAGACAAGTGCCAATATCAATACTGTTCAAAATGAATCATATGAACTGTCGTACAAGCCCTTCAGCTGGTTTAACCTGTTATACAATAAAAGGCATCAGGAAGCAGAAAGTGCCCTTGCTAATCAAACTGGTCGTGTTGAGGATAATACAAGTTTTAAAATAACTCGTTTTGCACCAATGGGGTTATTATCAGTTTTTGGACTTTCTGATTCAAACTTTCTGCTTGCTCCAATCAAATCTTCCTACTTTACTTTATCTACAAACGAAAAAAGAACAGAAGAACATGATAAACAAAAAATATTTACCAGCAGCGATCAGTCATATAAATATAACAATTTTAAACCTCTGCCTGGAGTAACAATAAAATCTATTGATTATTCCAAACGTCGTTCCGAAAGAGATGATAAGGTAGGAAATCAGTCAACATCCGGGAATTATTATATCAGCAATTATTCAAAAAAAGGCGGAAGTATGAGCATAATCCCTCCTCTACCGGTTTTGAATTTGTTTGTCTATGACTATACTGCAGAAAAAAGATCTGACAGCAGAGAAACATTTAATCTGGCTGACTCTAGTACTTCAAACACTGTCATAGAGAGTTTACCGTTATACAGTCACAGTGAATCATTAACCTTTTCTCCTGGTAATATTGTTCTTGCCATCCCTAAGGTATTAAGAGTAGATTTTGGAAAGCTGTCAGCTTCTATGAAACAGTCACAAAAAGATATAACCAACAAGAAAACTACATTCTATTATTCCCCTAAGGATAAAGAAAATGCCAGCAAATCCATACACCTTAATGATAATTCACATATCAGATCTCTTACTTACGCCTGTAAAGTTTCGCCTTTTAATATCTTTAATCTCTCAGGCATACATACAAGGGGGTTAGAAACGTATGACAGAAATATGAACCCGGCAAATACTGGTTTTACACACAAAATATTAAGCGATTCTAATTTAGATGGTACTTACCAGCCCTTTTCATTTATATCATTCAGCGGCAGTTATATACGTAAAAATATATATCAATATAGATCAGATACGCTTAACCTTTCCCCTGAAACTCTGATTAAAGACTCTGAGAAACAGTCTCCCTCTTTATTAAAGGACAGCCTTGCCAATAAAGAACGCCGCTATTCTATCGGCTCTACTTTTTCACCTTTCAACTTTATTTCAATACGCGGTAAAGCTGAATACAGCAATTTAATAGACATATCAGAAAAAGTGGTGACAGAATCCAGCACCACAGCAAAAGTAGCTAAAGAAAACCCTTTCTATCAAATAACTGGCTCTTCAGGTATTGTTTTAAAGCCTTTTTCCAGTTTATCCATTTCATATGATTATGCCTTAAAATATACCAGCAGCGAAAAAATAGAATTCATATCCGGAGAAAATAAAAACAAGGGTTATGAAGGAACAGCAAAAATATCATTTACACCTCTGAAGCAAAAAGATTTTCAAGTAAGCTTCATTTATACCAGGGTAGACTCAGGAGGTTATGATTTTAATACGTTATCTAAAGGTACTATAGAACAGGGCACCGGTGACACGATAAATACACAAATAGTTCAAAGAGCTGATTATGTGGAAACTGCTACTATGAAAATTGATATTACACTGCCTTTACCCAATGCTCCCTACATAGACAGTTTTGTAATAAGCGGAGAAGGTTATCTAAAAAAAATCCACGATCTAATGGATAATAACAGACCGGAAACCGAGAAGAATTCTTATGAAATATCAGGGATGGTAATAAAAGGAACACTTCTTTTCTAAATGATTAATCAATATTAATATTTGAATTATATAGCGGCATCAAAATGAACTGTCCGTTTAAATGACTGAGTGCTGTGTACTGACGTACATTAACGAAGTCATTTGAAAACTTTAAGTGCCGGACATTTTACTTTGGATCAGCTATAGCTGGTACAAATTGAAATGTCTGTTTAAATGACTGAGTGCTGTGTACTGGCGTACATTAACGAAGTCATTTGAAAACTTTAAGTGTCAGACATTTTACTTTGGATCAGCTATATATGTTAGATATGCTGATTTGAGTATGTTCAGCAAATATAAATTACTATATATAATATATAGAATGAAAACTGTTAAACTCCTTATATCCTTATGTTTTGCTGCAGCTATGCTGCCTGGTCCGGCAATTTTTTCTCAGGACTCTAATATTAAGATTCTGAAAAAAGTGGAAATAAGTATTAATTCTGAAAAAATTAAACTTGAAACACCGGTAATTGAAAAAAACAGAATACAGTTTATCCCTTTAAGGGATATATTACCTGCCCTTAAAGGATCAATAACTTACCTGCGTAAAGATAACCTGTATATTTTAATTACAAAAAAACCGGATTTCAAATGCACTATTATCCCTCACTATAAAAAAATAGAATATCTTGATAATGAACATGATATTTCCAGTCCGCCATTCTTTTATAAAAATAGACTTTATGTTCCTGTAAAAGATTTATTTTCTTTACTGGGCTTTAGTATCGGTGTAAAAAACAGGATAATTACTATACAAACCACGGAACCTCCATCAATTACCAGTACGAGTACCAGTAAAACAGTAAAAAAAGAAATCCCGGACATCAAGACCAGAGGTTCTGTAGTTAAAAAAAAATTACCCCCACCTGTTTTAACAAAAAAAACTCGCGAGCATAACCTGGCTTTATATTTTACAAAATACAAACATGTTCTGAAAAAAAATAAATATTTTTACAAAAATAATGTTTTATACGTAAATTTAACAGAAATGATAAAAAAACACGGCTATACAGTTAGTCGTAAAAAAGATTTTATTACTGTTGGCTACAACAGAAAAAAATATATTTTTTCCAGCAAAAAATCTTATGTAACTATAAAATCAAAAAAAAATCAAAAAAAAATATCCTGTCCTGATAAAATCATAATAAAAAACAGGACTATTTTTTTTCCAGTTAAGTCATTTGCCAGGGCCCTTGGTTTTTCCATTTATTCAAACAAAAAAAGAGATGAGATTCATCTGCTAAGTAAAATTAAAAATATCCGGCTTATAAATAAAAAAAAGCGCTTCTCTGTTCAAATTTTATCAGACAACATACTTAAACCTGCTAAACCACATAAAATTCACTGGCATAAAGGATTTTATGTTGACATACCAGGAGCTTTTTCAGAAGCAGCTAAAAAAAACATTAATGTAAATAAGGGGCCTGTTCAATCTTTTATGTGTAATCAGTTAAACAAAACCACAGTACGCATACATGTTCTATTAAAAAGATATCTGCCTTATTCACAGATAGCAGAAAAAAATTATGGTGCAGAAATAGAGTTTTATAATACTATAACCAAAATTAAAGAAAGTATTCAAAAAGATAAAATCACTATTACCATAAAAGCCAGAGATGCTATAAAAGCTTCAGTATGGAGCACAAACAAACCATATCGATTAATAGTCGATATTCCCAATAGTATTTCCGATTTACCTCAAATAATCCGCTCCAGACAGTATATTTATAAAAGAATAAGAACATCTCAGTTCAAAAATAATCCTCCCAGAACCAGAATAGTTTTCGACTTAGTCAAAAAAAACAGATTCAGCTACAAAATTAATGGTAATGTACTGAAAATCACCTTTCCAAAAACAAAAAAAACCGTACTATCCAGGGCTGGAAAAAAAACAAAACGTTTAAATTCAATAAAAAATAAAGTTATTGTTATTGATGCTGGTCATGGAGGACGTGATCCTGGCGGAGTCAGTAAAATTGATGGCTCTTATGAAAAAAAATATACACTTGATATAGCTTACAGATTAAAAAAACTGCTTTCAAAATCAGGTGCTTTTCCAATAATGGTGAGAAAAAGTGATAAAACAATACGTCTTCGACAAAGAACTCGTATAGTAAACAAAAATAATGCCGATGCTATGGTAAGTATACATATAAATTCTTTTTTTAAGCCCTACGCCAAAGGTACGGAATGCTACTATTATAAGAAAAAAGATAAACGTCTTGCTAAATACATACAAAGAGAACTGGTTAGAGATTTAAAATTATCTAACAATGGTACTAAAAGAGCTCGTTTATATCTTCTGCGTAATTCAAAAATGCCTGCAACCCTGGTTGAACCTGCTTTTATTACCAATAAAAAAGAAGCCAAACTGCTCAGGAGTCCTGCTTTCAGACAGAAAATAGCAAATTCAATTCATAAAGGCCTGAAAAAATATTTTAAACAAAAGTAGTTTTTTTAAATATATGGCTGGTACAAATTGAAGTGT
>JAAEMD010000210.1 GCA_024225875.1 bacterium | reverse complement strand
ATGGAACAGACAGCATCAATCATTCCTGCTCCCTGTTTTATCTGTCCACTCATTGTCAGGCAGTATCCAACTGTTGTAGCAGCCATAAGAGAAAAATTTCCTTCTGAGAATTTGTAATCTGCAGAAATATCCTGTTCATAAATATCTGCAGCTTTTTTAAATAAACCCTGCCAGTAGTGAAAAAAAGTACTGAATGTTAATGCAGATTTTCTATGCTCCGGGTTATCAATAGTTTTGGATATTTCCCACCCTTCCCAGAAGCACTCCATTGCTTTTTCATAATTTGAGCCATACCACTCGTTTTTTGCCGATTGCATCAGAAGTATAGCTGTTGTTTCAAGGTTTTCAGCTTTTTGTGAGCGTTTAAGCGCATTTTTTAAGATATAGCTGCTTTTTTTATAATTAAATCTAATATCTGCTATCTTTGAATATTTTAAAGTCGTTTCAATATATAATTTATTTGAGAGTTTATCCTTTGATTTATCAAGCCCTTCAAATACTTTCAGATAGCAGTTAATTGCTTCTCCGGT
>JAAEMD010000209.1 GCA_024225875.1 bacterium | reverse complement strand
TTTGCGGTTTTAGGGGATAATTTTGCGTTTTTAGGGGATAATTTTGCGTTTTTAGGGGATAATTTTGATGCGTTTTTAGGGGATAATTTTGATGCGTTTTTAGGGGATAATTTTGATGCGTTTTTAGGGGATAATTTTGATGCGGTTTTAGGGGATAATTTTGATGCGGTTTTAGAGGGTAAATTTGATGCGTTTTTAATTTTAATAGGCTCACAACCAACGAAAACAACTCCCATCCACTACTGGAGTCTTTAGTCGAGTTTTGGCAAAATTTGGATTGTAAAAAAAGTTGTAGTAATTACCTGATCCATTTCTCTTTAACAACACTTGACTTTGTCACGCTTTTATTGGCATCTGTTTTTATGTCCGTACATAGGGTATATAAGATAAAAGAATATAGTAAGATGTTACCTTATCCACCTCACTTCAACAATACGTGACTGTGTCATGCTTTTGATAAAACATCTGCCTTATGTCCGTACATAGGGTATTTATATAAAGTTTGCTTATAAGCTTTTAAGAGCTAATCGCTATTCACCTTGTACGTATATAGGGTATATAAAGAAAAAAAATATAGCAACACGTTACATAGTAACTTGCTTTAATGAAAAATTTACTTCTATATCCGTACATAGTTTATTATTACCCTATGTACGGACAATCATCGAGAGTATGAGTTGCATGTAATTTTAGAGCTACATTTCCATCTCTAATTCCCTATCCTTTACTTTTACTTTTGAAAAGCTGTGTTGAATATTTTTTTGATTTTCTTTTAAGACATCATTCCAATCTTGCTCTTTACTTCTGGGTAAATCCACTATCACATTTGCATCTGGAACTAGTTCTTGGATATCTTTAACATAATTTTTTCCAGCTTTATCATTATCAAACGCAAGAACGATGTCTTTATCTTTATTACGTTCAATCATACTTTTTAGAATCTCTTCTTGATCATGTGAAAGTTGTCCAGCAATGCTTATATATGCAGCCCTATCATCTGAATGCAATTGGGCGTAAGAAAGAGAGTCAATTGCACTCTCACAAATAACAATTTTGTTACAATTTTTGGGAGGGTTACTATACCAGACACTACGACTACCGCCTTTAGTAAAATTAGTATAGTCTTTATTTTTTTTCTCGCATCCACAAAATCCAGCCGCATTTGAATGCGGAAAACATATATTACCTTTACTATCTTGAAAAATTCTATTTTTAAATCGATCGTCCTGTATAGTACTAAGCTTAATTTCACGATTTTCAAGATACTGAGTATTCTTAAGTGGTCGACAAGTTTCTCTATCTTTTTTTAAAATCAAAGCCTGTTCTTCTTTACTTAACTTAATCGCTGGCTTTGTATACTTTCTATACTTCAATTCAGGCTTAGGCATATTAGAGTAAGTACGTAGCTCTTTACGAGCAAAGCCTAAATTTTGTGCGCCTTCTCTTATTGAAAAATCTAAAATAGAACCACCTTTACTTGCGTATAAATCATTAAAAACATAATGACCATTTTTATTAACCCCAATAGCAATTTTTTCGGATCGATCGTTTCTCCGCATAATAGTTGTGTTTCTGCTTGATTTACTATTATCTATATAAAATCCTTTAGTAGCTGCAAATTCAACTAAGTTGATCTCTTTTTTAAATCGTTCAAGCTCCTCATTCAAAAAGTTTTCTCCGTGCCGCTGTAAATTTGAAACAGATTGTCGTATACTACTGTCAATTCGTTTACACGCCCGGTTAACTGCTCCATCTGCTTTTCCAAGCTTTCTATTGTTTTCGTTTGCTTCTTTACTTGCTCTATTAACAATGTCTCTAACTCTGTCATTTTTTATTTCTCCTTTAGTTTTAGTGCTTTTATCCCAGTGCCTGTCGTCCAAGTCTCCTCCTCTATCTCTGTCCCTATCGGTAGTACTATAAATCTCCCTTTCTGACTCTTGTTGAACTGAATCCCCCAATTCTTTGCTGTTAATACTGCTTGTCGATTGCGCTTGATCGTTTTTGTAAGTTCCTCTATTTTTTTCTGGTTGCTCTGAATTTTGTTTGATTGATATAGCATCAATTCCCAGCTTCCTAGAAAGATGCCGAGAAAGAGACTCATCCCTACTATAATGCTTATCGCTATCGGCCTTATCCATGATAAGCTTATTATTGACTTTTGTTGCTGACCTATCTTCTGCATCATATGAGCTATGATTTGATCTATATTGTCTGATGCTTTCTTTACTGGATCGCTCATCCCCTCTGCTTCTATCTCTATATCTTTCCTGATTGTATTCAGCTCTTCCTTTACGACAAGCTTCAAGTTGTCTCCAAGCAACTGAAGCTCGCTCTCGGTCAACTCCTCTATCCCTTTCCTGTCGCTCTGAATTTTCTTTTGCAATCGTTCCTTCAAACTCTGTACGTTCGAATCCTTTTTCATAAATAGCCCCTTTAAGTCTCCACCTCTGCCCCTGGCCCTGGTCCTGAACAGTTATATAATTTTTACCTTGCCGTGTGATAGTAAAACCAACTTCATTTAAAGAATTAATAATGTCCAACCTGTTTTCAATTTGTCCAGACTCGATTCTTTCGGTCAGATATTGAGTTATAAGCTCCCTAGGGTTTGGTTCCGTTTTAACACCTGCTCGTAATTTTTCAGCATCTATATATGCATTATGCCCTGGTTGAATAAGACGTTGCCTTTCAGGATCATCGGGACGTGCCCAACCATTTGTGTAATTAAAATAATCACGTAGAGCATCATATGTTTTTTGATGTCCAGGTGGTGCGATATTTAATGATTTCCCTGTTTCTAAATCAACTCGCGCTGTCAACGTATGGATATGACATCCTCCCGTTTTCTCTCTATGTAGTACAGCTGTCCAACAATATCTTTCTGGATCAAGCCCTGAAAAAGCTGTTTTTTCAAACTCGTTTAACACATTATTAATTTGATTTTGATTAGGATTATCCTCAGGTGCAAAAGCAATGACGCATGAAGTATATTTATGCTTAAAATCAAGTGAATCAGCAACACCAGCTACCAAATTTGGATCTCCACGAAGTACTGAGACCTCTTCTCTTTTTTCATTTTTACTATTTTGCTGACTTGTAATATACTTAACCGCTTTACCTGCGCTTCCTGTTCCACGATTTATAAATTTAATATGCATCGTATTTCTACAGCTCCCGTAAACTTCTCTCTATAGCAATTAAATGAGTGGTTACTTCAATAGCATCTGCGGTACCTTTATTCTGATTACACCACCTTGCAATCTGGTTTAAGTTGTTTCCAATTTTAGCAATTTGGCTAATCTTTTCACGTTCCGTTTTTCGATCTGCCAAGGTCCATGTCCTTACACGTTTTATGGCCTGACGAATAATTTCAGAAGCTGTAACACCTGTAACCTTTGC
>JAAEMD010000208.1 GCA_024225875.1 bacterium | reverse complement strand
GATTTATATAAAGAAAACTCACCAGAATTTGTATATTACATAACCTTATACAATATATTTAATGAGTTTTTAGAAGATATTTCTGAAGATGAACTAGCAAACGAGAAAACAGGATTTAAAGAATCTATTATTTGGAATAAACTCTATGATTTTCAACGCGATGCAGTACTTGGAATAATTAATAAACTTGAAAAATATAATGGTTGTATATTAGCAGATAGTGTTGGTCTTGGTAAAACATTCTCTGCCCTTGGTGTTATAAAATATTACCAAGAGAGAAATCGAACAGTACTTGTTCTATGTCCCAAAAAATTATCTGATAACTGGCAAACATTTTTAAATAATTATGAAGATAATGCGTTAATTAATGACAGATTTAATTATGATGTTCTATATCATACAGATTTATCAAGGGATACTGGCTATTCAAATAGCATCGACTTATCTCGGATTAATTGGGGTAATTATGATTTAGTAGTTATAGATGAGTCTCATAATTTCAGAAATAATGATCCTAGAAAAGACAAAATCACCCGCTATCAAAAATTACTCAATAATGTCATGAAGGCAGGTGTTAAAACTAAAGTATTAATGTTATCTGCAACACCAGTTAACAACAGATTTACAGACTTAAAGAATCAAATAGCGTTAGCTTATGAAGGACATACCTCAGAGGTAGATAATAAAATGGATATTAGTAAATCTATTGATAATATTTTACTAAATGCCCAGAGAATATTTAATAATTGGTCAAAACTACCTTTAGAAGAAAGAACTAGCCAGGCATTACTTCAACAGTTAAACACAAATTATGATTTTTTTAAGCTACTCGATAGCGTAACTATTGCTAGAAGCAGAAAGCATATAGAAAAATATTATGATTTAGATAAAATTGGTAAATTCCCTACACGATTAAAACCAATTACTCACAGATCTGATATTACTGATCTGGAAGGCTTTATAGAAATAAAAGATCTTTATAAAGAACTATCTAGGCTTAATATGTCTCTTTATTCGCCATTTGGTTACATTTTAGAAGAAAAACGAGAATTTTATAGTGAGCTATATGATACAAATATTAATGAACAAGTAAGTTTTAAGCAATTCCATCGAGAAAAAAGTCTCCAAATTCTTATGAGAGTCAATTTACTTAAACGACTAGAAAGTTCCGTAGATTCTTTTAGGATAACGATAAAGAAACTTCTACAGGGAATAAATAATACTATCAATAAAATTGATGACTTTGAAAAGAATGGAAAAACTGGATACACCGAGGCAACACAAGTTGATGATATGAATTTTGACACAGAAAGCGATAATTGGCTCGATGAAGAATTTAGTATTGGCGATAAGGTAAAAATAAATTTGGAAGACATGAATACTTCTGGTTGGAAACAGGATTTAAAAGCAGATTATGAAATTATAAGTGAATTATTAATTGAGATGGAACTGGTCACACCAGAACATGATAAAAAACTGCAAGATTTAAAATCTTTTATAGCTAATAAAACAAATAAACCTATTAACGGCAATAATAAGAAAATATTAATCTTTAGTGCGTTTGCTGATACAGTAGATTACCTTTATAAATGTTTAGCTATTCATAACAAAGAAGTGCATGGATTAGAAACTGCTAAAATAACAGGTTCAGACCAGAATAAAACGACACTAAATATCCATCACGCTTTTAATAACTTACTTACTAATTTTTCACCTTTATCAAAAGAACGCCATAATACATTAGCACCAGAAATCGATATTCTAATTGCTACTGACTGCATATCTGAGGGTCAAAATTTGCAAGATTGCGACACACTAATAAATTATGATATCCACTGGAATCCTGTTCGTATTATCCAAAGATTCGGTAGGATTGATAGAATCGGTTCTCTTAATAAAGTTATACAGCTAATTAATTTTTGGCCACAACTACCACTAGATGATTATATTAACCTGAAAAATAGAGTGGAAAGCAAAATGTTTATGGTAGATGTTACTGCTACAGGTGAAGACAATGTATTAACAAATAAATCATCAGATCTCCTTTTTAGAAAAACACAACTGAAAAAGCTACAAGAAGAAGTAGTAGATATTGAAGATATGGGGACAGGTGTATCAATTACAGATTTAGGATTAAATGATTTCAGGATGGATTTAGTTAACTATATTAATAAAAATGGGAGTCTAGATAAAGTTCCAAATGGAATACATTCTGTTTGTCAAAAAGATATAGAAAAAGGTATAGAATCCGGGGTTATATTTGTCCTAAAAAATATAAATACTGAAGTTAATATCGATAACACTAATCAGCTTCATCCTTTTTACTTGGTATATATAAAAGAAAATGGCGAAGTATTATCTAATCATCTTAATGTTAAAAACACATTGGATATACTACGTCTTATATCTAAGGGTAAAGATCAGCCGATAAAAAAAGTCTATGAAATATTCAATCAGGAAACACATGACGGGAAGAATATGGCTACCTATTCTTCTTTGTTAGATACTGCCATACAATCTATTTTAAATGTTAAGGATGAAAGTGATATAAATAGTCTTTTTTCAGCAGGTGGCACAACTGCATTAGTAAATAATATTAAAGGTTTAGATAATTTTGAATTATTAGCGTTTATAGTGGTGAAATAATGCTAGAATTACACCTGCATCAAAAAGCTTTTATTAATAAATTTATCGCCAAAAGTAAGTTTTATGAAAAAGCTTCATTAAGTTCAAAATTACAAAGCGATTTTACAAGTAAGATTCAAAAAATAACTTGGAAATACAAATTAGCCGAGGATACTATTGGAATTAGCAAAACAGATAAGGTAACTGAAATTCAAATATTTGAAATAGAATTAAAAGAGCAAACAATTCCTAAAAATATTTTAAAAATTATTGATAAAGCCATTCCTTATCAAATCTTGTACATATTTTCTTATAAAGATAAATTTGCTTATGGAATCACCTTAAAAGAGAACAATGTTGCCCAAAACTATTATTTTTCAGAGTGGAATACTACTCCTCAATTTGATTTTACAGGGATAGATTTAGAGAAAGTATATCAAAAATTAATAAAGTCCTTTATTACAAACGAGGCAAAGAACGAAACTGACTTTAAGACAAGCATTGATTTAGACCAACAAATTAAAAATCTTGAAAAAGAAATTGAGGCTCTGAATAATAAAATAAAAAAAGAAAAACAATTCAACTTAAAGGTTGATATGAATAAATCTTTATTGAAAAAAACTAAACAACTTCAATGTATCAAAGAAACGAAGGAGTAGGCATATGGAAAAAAACATAATTTTATCACTAACAAATAATTTTGAATCTTTTGTTAATACTACAGATGATGGTGTTGAGTTTTGGTTGGCAAGAGATTTACAACATCTACTTGGATATTCGAAGTGGGACAATTTTCAGAACGTAATATCTAAAGCAAAAACTGCATGTGAACTATCTGACCAACTAATTTCAGATCATTTTGCCGACGTCGGGAAAACGATAGAAATGCCTAAAACTGCAACAAAAGAAATTGATGATATCATGCTTACTCGTTATGCCTGCTATCTTATTGCTCAAAATGGTGATTCTTCAAAAGCACAAATAGCTTTTGCTCAAACATATTTTGCTATCCAAACCAGAAAAGCAGAAATTATTGAAAAAAAACTTTTAGATACCGAAAGAGTTCAATCTCGTCATAAATTAGCTGAAACTGAAAAAGAGCTTTCCACCGTTATTTATGAACAAACTGGTGGTAATCAGAATTTTGCTATTATTAGAAGCAAAGGAGATCGTGCCCTTTTTAATAAATCAACTCAGCAAATGAAAGATAAATGGGGTATAAAAAACAAACCACTAGCAGATCATATGCCCACAATTCTTTTAAAAGCGAAAGACTTTGCAACAGAAATCACAATCCATAATGCTAAAACAAAGCAAATGGCTACAGAAAATCAAATTTCAAGCGAACATGTTACTAATAACAAAACCGTTAGACAAACGCTTCTTTCTAGGGGGATAGTTCCAGAAAATTTACCACCAGAAGAAGATATAAAGAAAATAGAAAGAAAACTAAATTCAGAAAACAAGAACTCATTAGAAAATAACCTTAAATTGCCAGGAGGGAAATAAATGGAAAAACTAAAGATGCAAACACCAGATATAACTAATAGAAATATAGAACAAATCGCCTCATTATTTCCTAATGTAATTACAGAAACAAAAGATGAAAAAGGAAATATAAAAAAAGCCATTGATTTTGACCTTTTAAAACAAAACTTATCTAATGTTTTAGTGGAAGCTGATGATGAACGCTACCGCCTTGATTGGCCAGGCAAAAAAGCATCACTTTTAAAAGCTAATACGCCTATCACAAAAACATTAAGGCCAGTACGAGAAGATAGCGTTGATTTTGATAATACAGAAAATGTCTATATTGAAGGTGATAATTTTGAAGTCCTAAAAATTTTACAAGAATCGTATCTTGGCAAAATCAAAATGATCTATATCGACCCGCCTTATAACACAGGAACAGCAATGATTTATAATAATGATTTTAGTATCAATGAACAGCTATATGCTAAAGAACTGGGAGCTGTTACAGAAGATGGAATAAAGATGTTTAGAAATACAAATACAGATGGAAGGATACATTCCAACTGGTTATCATTTATGTATGAAAGATTAGTTGTTGCAAGAGATCTGTTAACAGATGATGGGATTATATGTTTAACAATAGATGATTATGAGATTTCAAGAATATGGATGGTATTAGATGAGATATTTGGAGAAGATAACCATTTAGGAACTATTGCAATTAGAAATAATCCAGCAGGAAGATCAACAGCAAAAGGTGTTTCAATCACACATGAATATGCGTTGTTTTATGGAAAATCTGATAATTCAATAGTTGGTAGATTACCAAGAAATAAAAATCAGATTGATAGATATAGTGAGAAAGATGAAAAAGGTCACTTCGAATGGGTAAATTTCAGAAAACCTGGTAGTAAAAAAGAAGAATCCCCTAAAATGCATTATCCTATATTTGTTTCAGAGGAAAATATACGGCTTCCTGATATGTTTTGGGATTCTAAAAAATCAGAATGGGTATTAAATGAGCAACCCGCAAAAAATGTAAATATAGTATTTCCAATTGATGATGAAGGGAAAAATAGAAGATGGAGATGGGCAGTAAAGAGATTTAAAAATGAAATAGCAGAGATAAAATCAAAGTATTTAAAAGATAAATGGCATGTTTATCTTAAAAGTAGAATACCAAATAATGGTGTGTTGCCAAATACATGGTGGGATAAAAAAGAATATCCTTCTACTGCATATGGAACAAATTTAATGAAAACAGTTTTTGGCGAATTACAAATATTCTCTTATCCTAAATCAATTTATGCAATTTTAGATTCTTTAAGAATGATGGCTGAAAGCAAAGACAGTTTAATTCTTGATTTTTTCTCCGGCTCCGCCACCACTGCCCATGCAGTAATGCAGCTTAACGCAGAAGATGGTGGTAATCGAAAATTTATAATGGTACAACTCCCAGAAAAAACTGATGAAGAATCAGAAGCATATAAAGCAGGCTATAAGACAATAGCCGAAATTGGCAAAGAACGCATCCGCCGAGCAGGTAAAAAAATCAAAGAAGAGTTAGAAGAAAAAAATATGCAATTAAAATTAGGCGAAGAAGCTACTGACATAAATAACCTAGACATTGGTTTTCGTGTTTACAAAACGGATTCTAGCAATATGAAAGATATTTATTTTCGTCCAACTAAATTAGAGCAACAAAGCTTATTTAATACAGTTTCTAATATAAAAGAAGACAGAACCCCAGAAGATTTATTAACTCAGGTTATTTTGGACTTAGGACTGGAACTTAATTTACCGATTGAGACAAAAATAATTCATGGCAATACAGTTTTCATAGTACAAACTAACGCACTTGTTGCCTGTTTTGACGATAGCATCAATTTTAAAATTGTGGATGAGATAGCAGAGCTAAAACCTTTTAAAGTGGTATTTAAAGATGCTAGTTTTCACGATGATAAAGATAGGATAAATGTTGAAGAACGGTTTAAAAGGTTATCTCCTGAAACAGTTATTACGGTGCTTTAATTATGAAACTAAAATTTAAAAAACAACAATACCAAACTGATGCAACGATGGCAGTTGTAAATTGTTTTTCAGGACAGAACAAAGGTCATAGAAAAGAAATCGTTGGTCGACGGCTTGTAGATGAAAACAGTTTTTTAGAAAAAACTGTTGTTGATGAAATATTTTCAAATAAAAAACTGGAATTAGCAGAAGAAGATATCTTGAAAAATGTACAAGAAATCCAAAAAGAACAAGGTTTAAAAACAACAAAGAAGCTTGAAGGTCTTAACTTCACAATTGAGATGGAAACAGGGACAGGTAAAACTTATGTATATACCAAATCCATGTATGAACTAAACAAACTTTACGGATGGAGTAAGTTTATTATTATGGTGCCCTCAGTTGCTATTCGTGAAGGTGTACATAAGTCCCTCGAGATAACTGCTTCTCACTTTCAAGAGCTATATGGTAAAAAAATAAGATTTTCTATTTATAACACACAAAACAAATCAAATATTGTAAATATTAAAAGTTTTGCTAATACCTCAAACATTGAAGTAATTATTATGAATTACCAAGCATTTGCTACAACAAGTAAAGAATCTCGAAAAATGTATCAGGAACTAGATGCTCTGCAGTCTAAAAAGCCTATTGATATTATTAAAAGAGCAAGGCCGATATTAATCATAGATGAACCTCAACGATTTGGAGAAAAAGCTGAATCGCTTTTACATGAATTTAATCCGCTTTTTGTATTGCGTTATTCTGCTACGCATAAAAAAGACTACAACAAGATATATCGACTTGATGCTATTGATGCGTATAACCAAAAACTTGTAAAAAAGATAAATGTAAAAGGTATTGAGGTAATCGGAAATAGTGGGACAAATAGCTATCTTTTCTTAGATAGAATTAATATAAGCACAAAACATTTTCCTACAGCTAGTATTGAATTAGAGATAAATCAAAAGTCCGGAATCAAAAAGGTAATGAGAAATGTAACGGAAAAAGATGATCTGTTTAGTGAAAAATTCTCAAATGGATTATCACAGTATAAAGGTTTCATCGTAAAAGAAATAAATGGTAAAACTAATAGTATTTCATTTACAAACGGCATAACAATATACGTAGGACAGAGTATTGGCGAAGTAGATGCCGAACATGTACGGCGAATTCAAATAAGAGAGACTATTAAATCACATCTCGAAAAAGAGCGGGAATTATTTAAAAAAGGGATTAAAGTATTATCTCTATTCTTTATTGATGAAGTTTCCAAATATCGCGTTTATGATAACAATAACGACCAAATAAATGGACAATACGCTGATATTTTTGAAGAAGAATATAATTTAGCCACTGAGCAACAGAGTTTATTAGATGAAGAGTACAACGATTACATAAATAAACATTCTGTTAAAGAGATTCATAAAGGGTACTTTTCAATTGATACAAAGGGCAAGATAATCAATTCACAAGAAAAGCGTGGCGAAGTCGGTTCTGATGATGTTAGTGCTTATGATTTGATTATGAAAAATAAAGAAAGATTATTAAGTTTTAATGAACCAACTAGATTTATTTTTTCACACTCTGCTTTACGTGAAGGTTGGGATAATCCAAATGTATTCCAGATATGCACACTTAAACATAGTCAATCTACTATGAGTAAGCGACAAGAAATAGGGCGTGGACTACGCATATGTGTAAATAATGATGGTGAGCGTATGGACGCAACTATTTTAAACAATGAGTTTTTCAATTTAAATACCTTAACAGTTGTGGCAAGCGAGTCTTACGATAGTTTTGCAAAAGAACTGCAACGTGAGATTGTAGAATCATTATCAGATAGGCCAACTACACTAACATCTGAAATTTTAATTAACAGAGTTCTTGCGAATGAAGATGGTGAAAAGTTTGTTTTTAATAATCAAACATCAATGGATTTGATCTTTAAATTCAAAGAAAATGGTTATGTTGATAACGAATATAAAATTACTGATAAGCTTATGGAAGATATTGAAAATGATTGCGTAGAAGTTCCAGAAAAACTGATTTCTTTTAAATCTAGTGTTTGTGAATTAATGCAAATCATCCACAGAACAGCCAATTTTAAAGCCAGTACCAACGAGAAAGTCAATAATGTTACCGTGGCAATCTTAAAACCGAATGAAAACTTTGCTAAAAAAGAGTTTCAAGACTTATGGAAGAAAATTAAAGTGAAAACGGTTTATGAGGTGGATTTCGATAGTAATGAACTCAAAGAAAAAAGTATTACGGCCATAGATAACAACTTAAAAGTAAAAAGAGTGATTGTAAACATTACTAAAGGCGAACAGCTCGAAGAATTGAATGAAGTAAGCTTACAAGCTGGTACTTCAATGGTTCGTACCGGAAATGCTACACAAAGAGCAGAGTCTCTACTTGGGGCAGTAAAATACGATTTAATTGCTGAAATAGCAAAGGAAACAAAACTCACCAGAAAAACTATTGTTAGTATTTTACAGGGAATACGTAAAGATACTTTTCATAATTTCAGAATCAATCCAGAAAGTTTTATTAGAGAAATATCAAAAATTATCAATAATGAAAAAGCAACGACTTTAATAAATAATATTGTTTATTCTAAAACAGATAAATCATACAGCGATGATATATTTACAGTTAATAACTTTCATGGCTGTCTAAGTGAAAATATTTTGGAAGTCAAAAAACACATTTATGACTTTCTAAAAACTGATTCCAAAACTGAACGTGATTTTGCTACCGATTTAGAAAATGGTGAAATCTCAGTTTATGCAAAACTGCCCAATGATTTTAAAATACCTACCCCTGTTGGAAATTACAATCCTGATTGGGCAATTGTTTTTGATACAACTGAATTTAAATATGTTTACTTTATAGCTGAAACGAAAGGTAGCATGGATAGTTTACAGTTAAAAGAAATTGAAACGAGAAAAATCAATTGTGCTAGAAAACATTTTGAAGCTTTAGGGCATACTGATATTAAATATGATGTTATTGCAACATATGTAAGCGATCCCCAAAGCACATACTAAAAAGTTATGCGCAAAAGATAT
>JAAEMD010000207.1 GCA_024225875.1 bacterium | reverse complement strand
TCGAGCAATAGTGTACCTTGTAACAAAGGTATCAGATATTACCGCAATTGTAGGGGTATCTAAGAATATTGAAAACTGGGCTTTTTATCCGAAAATATTACCTTAATACAGTGACCTGAAGGGCAGTAACTGCAATACATCTCAAATAAATTAAGCCCCCCCAAAACTACATACATGATAAACCTATCAACTACTTATAAAGTCCATAATTAGTACAATGGAAAGCTTAGGATTTATGTATGAAACTTAAAAGAAATGATCCCTGCTGGTGTGGATCAGGAAAAAAATATAAAAAATGTCACCTTAACCAAGAAGTCACAGAACCTCCATCATTAAATAAACTCATACAATATAGCAAAAAAGTATTTAACAAAAAGGTGTGTTTACATCCTAATGCAGAAAAAACTTGTTTGAAAAATATAGTTCGTGCCCATACTGTTCAGAAAAGCGGCGGGTTATCTCATATTGCTGAATGTGGAAAAGTTTTACAGTTTGTTCCAAGTGTTGCTTCTCTCTATAAAGGCAATACTGGCATTATACCAAGTAAAATAGGTATTAAAACAGCATCAACCATCAATGGCTTCTGTAACAAACATGACAATGAAATTTTTCGCCCAATTGATACTAACGAATTCATACCATGTCTTGAACATGCTTTTTTAGTTGGATATCGTTCATTATGTCGGGATTTATATTATAAGCAAGCACAAGTTAATGAAGCTCCTAACCTAAGAGCTATGAATCAACAAGAGTATTTTCAGGAATACATGAATGATTTTGAATATAATAATCATATAGGGCTAAATGAATTAAAAGAAAAAAAAAAACGTTATGATGAAATTCTAATAAATCG
>JAAEMD010000206.1 GCA_024225875.1 bacterium | reverse complement strand
GACGTGTTTTTTTGTGTCTATTTTATTCTCAGGTCATTTTGTTTTTATCGGACAACAGTGAAACTGGTTCCACAATGAAAATACATGGCGTAATCGAATGGTTTACCTGGGTAATGATGTATTCGAATGAGACTTCCACTTTTTGTCTGTGTTGTAATATAGCCAGGTTCTCCCCACCGTAGAGTTTCTTCTAAGTCTCCAACTTCTGGTATTTCAGATGCTGTTTGAAAAATTAAGGACCGTATTGAAAGTAATTTATTTCTTATATCTATTGGATAATTATCAAATACAAATTTGACTTCAAGATGTTGAAATGGAGGTGTAGTTTTCAATCTCTATACCTCCACCCTGTAATTCAAATCTAACTCATCATCAGGAACACTTCTAATTCCCCAATTATATTCTGGTGTTTCAAAGATAGTAAATTCAATCTCCTGGTCTGCGATATTGAACCTGCTGGATATTTTTTGAAATAACAATCTAATCAGCCTCCTTTTTGCTTAAATATACCGTCCTTCACAACAGTTAACCTCAATAATTAGATGGTTGCCTGATCTCCCTTCTGGCATGAAAAAATCATCTGCTTCAAGAGAAAAGAAACGATGTACACGGTCTGTCTTCTGGATAAAAAAACACTTTCATTAAACATTCATGAGTCGTATCTGACAAGGTGTTTTTAACAGGGTTTAAGTTCGACCCTGATCCATAAATTTTCATCTGAGACATAACAAGCTTTTATATACACATTCATTTTCTCATTATGCATTATAGCTATAAAAAAGGGAAGGCTTACAAACTGGCCCACAATAGTGTTGATAAAGATCTGGTATATAAACGTCAAATTATATATATGATAGTATCAAATTGATATTAATAGCTAATATTGCTGCCATCTAAAATATGAGATGCCGGAATGTATAGCTGGTACAAATTAAACTGTCCGTTTAAATGTCTGAGTGCTGTGTACTGGCGTAAATTAACGAAGTCATTTGAAAACTTTAGTGTCGGACATTTTACTTTGGAACAGCTATAGTACCACTGAAGCTAATCGTTAAATACTGGTTAAGCAATACATTTGATAGTAAAATATCAATGTTATGAAGCGCTTAGAAATTAAGAGCATCAGTATACCTGATGATATTAAAGGTTGTTATACTGTAGTAAAAGAGTTGAGATCTCACGTATCTCAAGAACAGTTTGAACAGCAGGTAAAAAGACAACAACAAAATGGCTATAAGCTAATAGCTTTGAGCAACAATGATATGTTTGTTGCAATTGCAGGTTTTAGAATATCTGAGTGTCTTGCCTGGGGAAAGTTCCTGTATGTTGATGACCTGGTAACAAAATCAACAGAAAAATCAAAAGGGTATGGACAAAAACTCTTAGATTATCTGACGAGTTATGCTAAACAACAAGGGTGCAACATGCTTCATTTAGATTCTGGTGTACAACGTTTTACTGCTCATAGATTTTACATTAAACAAGGTATGGATATTAAATCCCATCATTTTTCAATTAGTTTATAACAGATTGTTTTTTGCTCTATTTCAGCCTCATTTCCCATCAACACTATTGTGGGTCAGTTTATAAGTTCTTCTCTAGAATAACTCTTGCTGGAGCCCCGTCTGAATTCCTGATCCTTAACGGCAGGGCTATCAATCTATATTTCCCTGGCTTAATATTCCTTAAATCTAAAAGCTCAATAACTGGAATATTATTTTTAAATAAAATACTGTGCGTGGGATGACCTGCAACTTTATATCCGTCAATGGAGGGGGCATCTATTCCTACAACCCTTATATGATTGTTTGCCAGATGAGCCGCTGCTTCAGGATCAAGATATATAAAATTCTTATCAAAGATTCCATTTGGGAACAATTCAGAATTACTGGTTTTAAAAATAATACGAGCTATATTATTAAGTTCTATATCTTGAATATCGTTCAAACTTATAGATTTTTCAGCCTGTATTTCAATAACAGTAACATCACCATAAAAACATTCCAGATCCAGCTCATCAATACCAGCACCGTTTATATCCATATGTTTTGGCGCATCAATGTGAGTTCCTGTATGAGAGCCCATTTTAATTATTGAAACATTACTTGAATCACCTGATTTCAAATCTTTATATAATGAAATATCTACTTTAGGATCACTGGGCCAGGTAACCATTTCAGGTTCTATATATAATGAAACATCATACAGCATTAATCAGCCTCCCTGTGTTTACCAAACCCGAATCTCATCGCAGAAACTATTTTAGATCCATAGTTCTGTGTTACCAGAGAATCAAACCGGGCCTGTACAGCATCTTTTATAACAGGGGCTGAAATACCTTGCTCCTCAGCCGTATCCACTGCCCACTTACCCTCTCCTGACTGATCTACTTTACCGTTGAATTCGCCCAGCTCAGGATCTCCTTTAACAGCCTCAAGGACAAGGTCTATGAGCCAGCTGCGAATAACAGAGCCATTAGCATAAATTTTACTTACATTGGCAATATCAAGATCAAAATCACTGTTTTTTAACAAGCTGTACCCTTCTCCTATAGACTGCATCATCCCATACTCAATGCCATTATGAATCATTTTCACATAGTGTCCTGATCCGCTACCTCCTAAATAACCATACCCATCCTTAACTGTAACTTCATTAATAAACGGCTCAATATACTCAAAAGATTCTTTAGCTCCACCTATCATCATGCAGGCACCATATCTGGCACCATCGATTCCGCCTGATGTGCCGATATCCATAAAATCAATTCCATGTTGTTCACATCGTTTAGATCTTTGTATACTATCCTTATAATACGAGTTGCCTCCATCAATAATAATATCGCCGCTTTTTAGTAAAGGTATCAAACTATCTACCAGATCATCCACTGCGCTTCCTGCTGTAACCATTAACCAGATAACTTTTTTATCCGGCAGTTTATTTACCAGGTCAACTAACGAAAATGAAGGAATAGCTCCACTCACAGACATTGCTTTAACTTTATCAGTAGATCTATTAAAAACAACCATCTCCTGGTTTTTTTCCAATGCCTGCAGAACCAGGTTGTAACCCATTCTACCCAAACCTATAAAACCTGTTTTCATTTTTTCCTCCTGTATTGTTTATGACATTCAGTTACAAAAAGACTGCTTATGTCAGGACCAGAGGAGCCGGGATCATACTCATGGACCTTTCCCTGTGATTCGTGAAAGTATTTCTCATACGTATCTATAACCTGCCAGCTATACTCAATACTGTCATTTCTGGCAAAAAGAGACTGGTCTTCCTTAAAAATATCCAGCAGCAGCTTCGAGTAGGCCGGAACGATTTCATTCTTAAAATAGTTCTTATATTCAAAAACCATATTCACCGGCTCTAAAACAATATCTGTTCCTGGTTTTTTTGCACCAAACCTTATACATATTTTCTCTGCCGGCTGAATAGTTATTTCTATCTGGTTATGCATTATACAGCCCTGCTGTTTAGAGCCAAAAAGCTTATTTGGAGGATGCTTAAAGTTAATTATAACTCTAACACACTTTTCGTTCATTTTTTTCCCTGTAACTAAATAGAAGGGTACGTTTTGCCAGCGAATACTATCAATATATATTTTCATTGCTGCATATGTTGGAGTTATCGAAGATTTATCCACACCAGGTTCATCTAAATATCCTTTATATTGACCTTTTATAAAAAACTCGTCCATATTATCAAATTGAAGGTTTTTATTTATTTTTTTGAAAACCTTCATTTTTTCATCCCTTATATCTTCAGCTGTAAAAGATTTTGGCAGATCTAATGTAATTATTGACAATAACTGTAATAAATGAGACTGAACCATATCTCTTACAATCCCAACGCTATCAAAGTAGCGGCTTCTATTTTCTATCCCGATTAATTCATTAGCTTCAATGTAGACCGAATCTATATATTTACTATTCCATATAGGCTCAAAAATCCCATTTGAAAATCTGAAAGCGAATATATTTTGTATTGTTTCTTTGGCCAGATAATGATCTATTCTATAAATCTGTTCTTCCAGAAATACTTTTTTAGCCAGCTCATTCAGTTTGATAGCACTTCCATAGTCATAGCCGAAAGGCTTTTCTATTATTATTCTATCACCACTTTTTCTACGGTCTCTTATATTATTAAATACATATTTATGCATATGTGGTGCAAGTGCCAGATAAAATATATTTATATTATCATCAGAAATAATTCTATTTTTATTATCAAAAGCATTACATCTGGTAATATCACACTGCTCATAAGATATCTTTTTAATAAATTCATTCCATTTCTTAATATCAAAAGCCTTATTTTTCCGTACATAATCAGTGATATGTTCTGTATACTCAATATCATTAAGCTTTCTACTGCCAAGCCCTGTTATTTCCAGATCTTCCGGCAACAAACCCAGTCTGAAAAGTTGAAACAAAGATGGAAATAATTTTTTACGGCTCAAATCACCTGTTCCGCCAAAAATTAATAATTTATGTTTTTTATTCAAAAGTTACTAACCTCTATAATTTATTTCTCAGAACTGACCTGTTCTTAACAAAACCAGGGTACAGCCTTCTATTGTAATAATTCCAAGTTTATCAGCCCCTGCTTTTAGAGTAGAGTTTTCTGCACCAGGATTAAATATAATCCTTCCGGGTTTTATATCCAGTATTGCATCACTTATTTTTTCTGATTTTTCTTGTGAAATATATAAGCTGACAGTATGAATATCGGCCTTTATATCTTCTACTTTACCAAAAACCCTGATACCCTGAACCAGAGAAATTACAGGATGAACAGGGAAAACCCTGTGTCCGGCAGAAACCAGTTGCTCAATCGCCCTATATGAGTATCTATCTGGCTTTTTTGATGCTCCTGTAACAGCTATAGCAGAATCAAAATGAAATGTCCGTTTAAATGGCTGAGCGCATGTGTACAGGCGTACATAAACGAAGCCATTTGAAAACTTATGTGTCGGACATTTTATTTTGGAACAGCTATACATTCAACATTTTCATCCTTTACCCTGTTTGTCTTGACAGCAAAGCTGGTTGATTCTTTATTCTTTGAAAGAATATTAAGATATATTATATTACATTATTTTAATATTATGAAAATGAAACACATATACTATAGCTGTTACAAATTGAACTGTCTGTTTAAATGGCTGATTGCATGTGTACAGACGCACATAAACGAAGTCATTTGAAAACTTCAGTGGCGGACATTTTACTTTGGAACAGCTATATCTTTCAAAATATATATTAATGGTATAATAATAAATACTATATTGTATAATTTTTATTTGAGAAAGGTGGAAAACAATGGGAACTCAAGTTAATGAGATATATTTTTGTGAAATTTGCGGTAATAAAGTTAAAGTTATAGAAAATGGAATTGGAACTTTAGTTTGCTGTGAACAGGATATGAAGAAAATTTAAATTGCAAATAAGTTAAAATCTAAATTCGAGAACAGGACTGGAGTGTTAAGAAAGATAACGGCTTAAAATGTAGAGTCGGAAGGATTTATTTTACAGAAAAAATATTGATCAGGTAAGTTCACAGACCTCTTTATAGTCCATCCTTCTTTCACGCCAGACATCTAAAAAAACTTTTCTCAATGCCTTAATATTTTTTGCCTTCATCCACTTCTTTTCAAAGTCCACATTCCTGGTAATCTGAACTATCCATTTTAAAGCCCTTATATAAAAATTTGCCTGGTCAAAACTGGCAGCAATAACAATTGTAGCTGGTATAGAGGGGAATTCATCCCTGACAACAGCTTCCTCCTGACTCCGCACCAGTGCTATCTCAAACAAGTTAGAGCCCCTTATATGCAGGAATATTACTGCAGTACTACCAAGAATTGAAGGTGAATTCTTTTTCGATAAGATCTGATTGTATAGTAATTCAGCTTCTATATTTAGTCTCTCAGATAAATCCGCAGCTATTTTTCTATATATCCCTCTGGATTTTTCATGGCTTTTTATATCTAAAAACAGACATTCTTTTATTTTTTCCTGGAATCTTGCCTCTCCCTGACAGTCTCTTGCAACAAAAACCTCCCTGAATTCCTCGTCAAACATATACCCCTTACTTCTTAAGTTGGCTATTTTTTTTATAACCCGCAAAATTTTATACTCTCTTACTACTTTCAGGTGAGCATAAAAAAAATACCAGACCATCCCACACAAAGCAAAAGCAAAAGTAATTAATATAGGTACTAAGCCCATATCAATAATAAGAAACGTATAAGTAATCACCGCTGCTATTTGAATCCATGGATAAAAAGGTGATTTAAAAGTAGGTTTATAAAACCTGCTCTTACCACGTCGCAAAAAAATTACTGATAAATTTGAAATCGTAAATAATATTAGTTTTAATGTAGAAGCTGTTTTCACAAACAGTTCAAAATCAATACAAAGCATTATAGTAATCATAAATAAAGAGGTAAATATGATCGCAATCCATGGGGTACCCCTTCTTGATACACTATTAAAATATAATGGCAGCAACCCTGCTTTACTCATGGCCATAGGAGTTCTGGAAGCAGCAAGAATACCGGCATTCCCAGTAGTTATAAATGCCAGCAGCCCGGCAAAACTCATAATGACCAGTCCGCAATTTCCCATTATTAGAGAGCCCCCAACAGAAACAGGCAGCAAACTCTGCTCAAACACAGGCTTTTTCAGTATGCCTACTGTTATATAAATAACTATTAAATAAAGACAGGAAACAAGCGCCCAGGATAAAATCACGCCCAGGGGGAGGTTCCTCTGGGGGTTCTTAACTTCGCCCGCTACAGATGCTATTTTCGTCATACCAGCAAAAGCTATGAACACAAAACCAGCAGTAGAAAGCATAGCACCGAAACCATTGGGCATAAACGGATAAAAGTGTTCATGTTTTACAAAAAAGGAACCTGCAACAACATAAACCCCTAACAAAACAAATAAAGCAAGCACCATTATAGACTGAAACTGAGCTGTTATCTTTACTCCCCACAAATTTATGACCATAAAAAACAAACAGCATGCTACTGCTATAATCTTTATATTCATATCACTGATATCCGGGTTAAAAAGTGTTATAAAAATACCCATGCCTAACAAGGCAAAAGCTGTCTTAAAGGCCAGGGAAAACCATGCTGCCAGACCAGCCAGAGTTCCGGCAATGGGCCCCATTCCCCTGTCAGTAAAAACAAAGTCTCCGCCAGTTCTGGGCAAAGCTGTAACAAGCTCTGATTTTGATAATACTGTAGGAAGTACCAGTAAACTGGCTATTGCATACGAGATAATTAGTGAAGGCCCTGTTTTGACATATGCCAGTGCAATTAATATAAAAAGACCAGAGCTTATCATAGCTCCCGAAGAGATACAGAAAACTTCAAGTAATCCAAGGTCTTTCTTTAATGTCATATTTTTCTTTATTTCCCTTAAAAATATTTAAGTACTTTTTGTACTCTATTTTACCACTTAACATAAATAAATCTATACAGTATAGCTGGTACAAATTGAACTGTCCG
>JAAEMD010000205.1 GCA_024225875.1 bacterium | reverse complement strand
CGGACAGTTCAATTTGTACCAGCTATATCTATTTTTTTATTCTTAAAATTTTCTTAACCAGACCTGTCTCTATTGACAAAGTATATCAATATTTAATATATTTATCTTTCTATATCTTGTACCAGAACACAACCATCTACCAGAACACAACCATCTCAACTTCAGCAAATCAATCAAAATATAAGGGGGCAAATTATTTTGATAAAACAGAAAAACAAAAAAGAGCTGCATTCTTTAGATAGTACCAATGAAAAAAATACCTGCGATACAATAAACAACCCTTCCATAAACAATAATCTCAACTTAAATGACATAAGTATGCTCAAAATTTCAAAAAATAATAGAAATAGAGCAAATATCCTGACTTATGAAAAAACAAATATAAAGTGGGCCACCCTGGTACATCTATTAATGGATAGAGCAACCAGTCATAAAAATAAAACCGCTTATATATTCATTCCTGATGATGAGCTGTCAAAAGAAGAAAAAATAACTTACAGAGAATTACATGATAAAGCTGTAAATCTTGCTGTAGAGCTGCAACAACAAAACATAGTTTCCGAACGAATATTATTGATGTACCCGCCTGGCCTTGAGTTTATTATTGCTTTTTTTGGCTGTCTTTATGCTGGCGCAATACCCGTACCGGCTTATCAACCAAAATTAAACAGATCTGTACTCAGACTCCAGACAATAGCCAGTGACACAGGTGCAAAAGCAGCATTAACCACAAAACATATAATAAAAAACCTGCACCATAAATTAGACCATGTTCCTGACCTTAAAAAAATCCCCTGGCTGGCATCCGATACCATAGCCGGACACAACCCTGAAAAGTGGCTGAAACCAGATCTCAAGCCAGATAATATTGCTTTCCTTCAGTACACCTCTGGATCTACATCAGACCCCAGGGGAGTAATAGTCAGCCATTATAATGTTTTATATAACCAGGAAATGATAAAGACTGGATTTGGTCATTCACAAGACACCATATTTGCAGGATGGCTGCCTTTATTTCATGATATGGGTCTTATCCTTAATATTATACATTCACTTTACCTGGGTATTCTCAGTGTAATAATGCCACCTGCTTCTTTTGTTCGAAAACCTGTTAAATGGCTCCAGGCCATCTCTAAATATAAAGCAACTAGCAGTGGCGGACCTGATTTCAGCTATGAGCTGTGTATACAAAAAGTAACTGAAGAAGAAAAAAAAGACCTTGATCTATCCAGCTGGACATTAGCTTTCAATGGAGCAGAACCCATTCATAACGAAACTTTAGAAAAGTTCTATCATAAATTCAAATCATGCGGCTTTAAAAAAGAAGCCCTGTACCCCTGCTACGGACTGGCAGAAACAACTCTTTTTACATCCGGTGGAGATAAGCACAGTATCCCGGTAATTTATAAAGCAGATACAGATATCTTACAAAAGAACAAGGCTGTACCAGCAGGCAGCAGCAGCAGAAAATCAACATATATCGTAGGTTGCGGCACCACCTGGCTGGCTCAAAAAATCAGGATAATAGACCCTGCCACCCTTACACAGAGCCCTGAAAACTGGATTGGAGAAATCTGGATACATGGTCCGAATGTAACACTGGGCTACTGGAATAAACCCGTTCAGACACAAGAAACATTTCAGGCTTATACTAAAGACAGTAAGGAGGGCCCTTATCTAAGAACCGGAGATCTGGGTTTTTTAAGTGAAGACGGTGAGTTATTTATTACTGGCAGAATTAAAGATCTGATAGTAATAAACGGTAAAAACCATTATCCCCAGGACATTGAAATCACAGTGGAAAAAAGTTCAAGCGACCTGGTCAGTCACGGTTCTGCTGCATTCCATATTCAGGAAAACAAAAGCGAAAAATTAGTAGTGGTCTCAGAAGTTAAAAGAACATCCATACGTAATATTAATATCAAAGAAACTGCCAGAAAAATATATAAAGCTGTTACAGAGTATCATGATATATCTGCAAGTCACGTTGTTTTCATCAAACCGGCTTCATTACCTAAAACTTCCAGCGGAAAAATACAAAGGAACCTGTGTAAAACAGAATTTTTAAATAACGAGCTGAGGGTAATCGCATCCAGTAATATAAACGACTTTAAAAAAAGAATAAAAAAAACAGATCTTCATGTTAATGAAACTGAGGCTGCTCTTGTAACAATATGGGAAGAAATTCTGAATATCGATATCAGTATATATGATGATTTTATCTGTATCGGGGGAAACTCCCTTGCTGCTACCAGGATAATATCAAGAATTAGAGATGAATTTTATGTTGAACTAACATTTAATGAAATTTTTGAGGCAGCTTCAATCGCTAAAATAGCCAGGATAATAGACAGGAAACAGGAAGAAATAATTAAAAATCTAAGCAGATCGGATATAGAAGAAATGTTAAGTGATAATTAAGACTAGTAAAGCACTAAATCAAATTTGACAACAGTTGCTGTTTAATAAGCAGATTATAACAGTTTTAATAAAATTATTGTTACTGATTTCAAACATAAAGGGGTGCATCATTGACAAATTTACCAGAGCATTTATCAAAATTAAGTTCGGAAAAAAAGAACCTGCTGTTAAATAAAATAAGTTCAAAATTAGAGACAAAAACTATAAGAGCTGAAATACACAGTAACCCTGCCAGCACCCTGTCATCTGCACAGGAGAGAATGATGATAGCCCATAAAATAGCCCCGGAATCTTCTGCCTACAATATATGCACAGCACTAAAAATGGATGGTTTTCTAAATGTAGAAGCTCTAAAACAGAGCTTACTGGAAACTATGCAGAGACATCAGAGTCTGCGTACAGTTTTCCAGCAGGAAAATGACAACATAATCCAGACCATAACCCCTTATGTAGCATTAATTATCCCTGAAGTGTCGATAGAACATTTACCGGCAGACAAAAGACTTCATGAAGCCATAAGACTGGCAGAAGCAGAAGCAGAAAAGCCGTTTAATCTTTTCAAGGCTCCACTGTTAAGAACGCTGCTTATACAGCTGAACCAGAAAGAATATGTCCTTGTAATTAATATGCATCATATAATATCTGACGGCTGGTCAACAGGAATTATAATTAAAGAGCTTGGCGCTTTTTATACTCAGTTCACTACAGGGAAAAAGGCTGATATCCAGGAGCTTGAAATCCAGTATTCAAGCTATACCAGCTGGCAAAGAAAATGGCTTAACAGCACTGATTATCAAAACCAGTTAAATTACTGGAAAACAGTACTTACAGGTGAATTACCCAGCCTCAATTTTCCAACAGATAAGATAAGAAAAGAAAAACAGACTTTTAAAGGTAAAACATATCGTCATACCTTACCCTTAAAGATGACTGAGCAGATACGGGAAATATGTAAACAAACCGGCACTACACTTTTTATGGTCCTTATAGCTGCTTATAAGATACTTCTGCACAGATATACAATGGAAGATGATATAATTGCAGGCACACCGATAGCTAACCGTAATAAAAAAGAGCTGGAAGGAGTGACAGGCTTTTTTGTAAACAGCCTTGCCATAAGAAGTAACTTTAAAGACAACCCTTCTTTTATAAATTTTTTGCAGACTATAAAAGAAACTTCTCTGGAAGCTTATTCTAACCAGGATGTTCCTTTTGATAAAGTAGTGCAGGCAGTAAGTCCTGACCGCAGCACAGCTAATAACCCGGTATTTCAAACTATGTTCATACTTCAAAATGCACCTGTCCCCGAATTAAACTTACCTGGAATCAAAATAAGGCAGCTTGAGATAGATAGAAAAGCCTCTATCTTTGATCTTTCTTTAGAAATATGGAAAAAAAGCAGTGGCCTGGAGTGCCGTTTTGAATATAACACAGACCTCTTCAAACACACTACTATTAAATGTATTGCAGGACACTATCAGAATCTCCTGAAAGATATTATAAAAAATCCAGCAAAAAAAATATCCGAATTAGAAATTTTAAGTAAAAAAGAGAAAAATAAAATTCTTTATGAATTTAATGATACTAACGCAACTTATCCAAAAGATAAAACAATTCATCAGTTATTTGAAGAACAGGCAGCTAAAAATCCAAACAACACAGCACTGGTATTTGAAGAACAGGAGTTAACTTATAAAGAATTAAACCAGCAGGCAAATAAATTAGCAAGAACATTAAGATCAAAAGGTGTTAAGCCGGATACTATTGTTGGAATTATGTTAGAAAAGTCTTTAGAAATGATTATAGGTATCCTGGGTATCCTGAAAGCAGGTGGAGCCTATTTACCGTTAGATGCTGAATATCCATTTAAAAGATTGGAATATATGGTAAAAGATAGCAATACAAAAACTCTTCTGACTCAGTCAGATCTATTAAAAAATATCTTGTCTATGAATTATAAAGGAAATATTATTTTGCTTGACAATATAGATCAATCTAAAGAAGAAAGCACTAATCTGGATTATATCAATAAGTCAAATGATCTTATTTATCTTATTTATACATCTGGTTCAACAGGCAAACCAAAGGGAATAATGATTGAGCATAAATCAATAGTAAATTTTTCTATTTGGAGAAAAATAAAGTTTAAATATAAATCAACCGATAAATCTCTTCAGTTAATTTCATTTTCATTTGATGGATTCGGTGCAAACCTGTATCCAACAATACTTTCAGGAGGCACGGTATACATTCCAGGTAAGTTGCAAATAAGAAACTGGTTTACAATAAAAGATATCATTCATAAAAACAAAATTACAAATATGAGCCTGGTACCTGCTATGTACAATAGCATACTTGAAAATGCAAAAAAAACACACTTGTCTTCACTTAAATTTGTTATACTTGCCGGAGAAACTTCATCTTCTGATCTAATAAAACAAAGCAAAAAATTACTACCAGATATACTCTTGATTAATGAGTACGGCCCTTCCGAAGGAAGTATCGGTGCAATATCGAATTCTAAACTTGATTTAAAAAGCATTGATATTATTGGAAAACCAATATTCAATACTAAAGCTTTAATACTAGATAAATATAATAATATTTTACCTGAGAATATACCTGGAGAAATATGTATTTCAGGAGCAAATTTAGCCAGAGGATATCTTGATAAGATTCAAACCGAAAATAAGTTTATTCCACAGACATATTTTAAAAGTAAATTTATGTATAAAACAGGGGATATTGGAAAATGGCAGACTGATGGGACAATAAAATATATGAATCGCATAGATAATCAAGTAAAAATCAGAGGCTTCAGGATTGAACTGGAAGAAATTAAATCAATTCTCGAAAAATATCCACAAATCAATAAAGCATATATATTACTGGATAATAATAACTCTAAAGATAATGTTCTACTGGCTTTTTTCACTAAAGTACATTCTTCAGATGAAATAAAAAATACAGATCTAATTGATTTTCTTAAACAACACCTGCCATATTTTATGGTCCCATCAAAATTTATTGAACTGGAATCTTTTCCGTTAACAATAAACGGTAAAGTTGATGTTAAAAAACTAAAAACATTAAACCTGTATGAAAAAACGAATTATCTACCAGTCTCACTAAATAAAACAGAAAGTATATTAATAAAAATCTGGCAGGAAATTCTTCAAAAGAACTCATTTACCATAAACGATAATTTTTTTGATACTGGCGGCAACTCATTAAACCTGATCGAAGTTCACACCAGACTTCAAAGTATCCTTAACAAGACAATACCTGTCACAGACCTGTATCAATACCCCACTATACAAAGTTTAAGCAGACACCTTGACCAGCCTGAAGTTTCAGAGAATAATGTTAAAAACAGAGCAGAACTGCAAAAAGCTATTTTCAAAAAAAGAAGACATAAAAAGTGATCGATAATAAAAGCGTTGATGGAATAGCCGTAACAGGGATTGCAGGCCGCTTTCCAGGTGCTGAAAATACGTCTGATTTCTGGCATAACCTTGTAAACGGTGTTGATTCAATCTCTTTTTTCACAGAACAGGAACTTATTGAATCTGATGTAAAATCAAATATCTTTCAACAGGATAATTATGTTAAAGCAAAAGGTATTATCAAGGATATAGAATACTTTGATTATAGCTTTTTTGGTTACAGCCCCAAAGAAGCTGCGTATATCGATCCTCAACAACGTATTTTCCTGGAATGCGCATGGCATGCTCTGGAAGATGCAGGTTTTGACCCTTATAGTTATCAAGGAATAACAGGTATTTTCTGCGGCACAGGTTTCAATAATTATTTACAGCAGAATATTACTGACTTTAAAAATCCTCTGTCCTCATCACGATCATACTCAACTTACATTGGTAATGAGAAAGATATGCTTGCAACCAGAGTTGCCTATAAACTTAATTTAACTGGCCCCTGCCTGACCATACAAACAGCCTGCTCAACTTCTCTTGTTGCAGTTCATATGGCTTGTCAAAGCCTGCTTTGTTATGAATCAGATATTAATCTGGCCGGAGGCGTTTCCATTCACCTGCCCAGTAAATCAGGATATGTGTGCAGTGAAAATTTTATAGGCTCAAATAATGGGCAGACCAGAACTTTTGATGCTAAGGCAAGTGGAACTGTAATTAGTCAGGGCGCTGGCATTGTAGTACTAAAAAGACTGGAAGATGCTATAAATGATAACGACCATATTTACGCTGTAATTAAAAGTTCAGCTATAAACAATGATGGTGCTGCTAAAGCAGGTTATACAGCGCCCGGTATTACAGGACAAAGAAACCTGATAGAAACATGTCTGGAACTGGCAGAATTCCCTGCTGATACAGTTAGTTATATAGAGGCCCATGGAACAGGAACTCCTGTTGGAGATCCGATTGAAATAGCTGCGTTAACCCAGGCTTTTCAAAAGCAGACCTCAAAAAAGCAGTACTGTGCTATAGGTTCTGTGAAAACAAATATAGGTCATACTGACTGTGCATCAGGTGTAACAGGTCTGATTAAAACCTGTCTGGCCCTTAAAAACAAAAAAATACCTGCCTCTTTACATTTTGAAACCGCTAATCCACATATAGATTTTGAAAACAGCCCTTTTTATATCAATACACAGCTGTCCGACTGGAAAGATTCAGGCTGTCCACGCAGAGCCGGAGTAAGCTCGTTTGGGATCGGAGGTACCAACGCACATGTTATGCTGGAGGAGCATCCTCAGATTAATAAAAACAGTAGTAACGACGTATATCACTTAATAACACTTTCAGCTAAATCCAGTACAGCTCTTAAAAAAAAATGTGAAGACATGTGCTTTTTTCTGGAAAAAAACCCTGAATTGAGTCTGGAAGATATAGCATATACCTTAAATACCGGAAGAAAGGTTTTTGAATACAGGCTATTTATTATTTCAAAGAATATAAAAGAAATAATTAAAGATTTAAAAGCTGATTTTAAAAACCATAAACCGAACATTTCAGGAAAGAAAGAAAAAAACAAAAAATACAGCGAGCTTTTCAAGCTCGGATCAGAATGGCTGAACGGAGATAATATTGACTGGGAAAGTTTTTATCAAAACAGTCCTGCAAAAAAGACAAGCCTTCCTCTTTATCCGTTCGAAAAAAAATACTGCTGGCTAAAGCACTCAAAAACAGAAAATATCGAAAATAAAAGTCAGGAAGAGAACTGGTGTTATCTACCTGGCTGGGCTGAAGCTTCACCATTAATCCCTGACCATAAAACACTGAAAAAAAACTGGCTAATTTTTACTGATGATAACAGCAGCCATGGTCAGACACTTATATCCAGGCTGAAAGATAAATATCAGGTTATAGTTGTAACCAGAGGCTCATCTTTCCAGCAAAAAGACTCCAGACATTTTCAGATATCTCAAAAGAAACAAAGTGATACCAGGAGATTATTGAAAATACTTGCTGAATCTGATTTATTACCGTCACAAATAATATATCTCTGGAGTACCAGAGAAAACAAATCAGAAGAATCTTTTGAGAAAACATATCAGTCTGACTGTTACAACTCATTTTTCTCAGTTATTTTTTTAATTCAGGCTTTATCAAAGTATAAAAGTCCTTTAAAAATCATATTCGTAACAAACCAGCTTTTCAGTGTGTTTAATGAACCGGTCCTGCACCCTGAAGCAGCAATGATTAACGGCCCTAACCGTGTAATACCAAAAGAATATGCCTTTATAAAATGCAGGCACATTGATTTTATGTTCAGCACTACAAATGAAAAAGAAACAGCAGATAATATCTTAGCCGAGTTCGAGTTTGAAAACAGCAGTAATATTATCGCTTACCGCAATAGTAAACGCTACATTCCTCAATATAAAAAAATGTCCCCTGCATTACAGGATAAATCAATGCTGAAAAATAACGGTGTATATATCATTACCGGTGGACTTGGAGGACTGGGCCTTGTATTAGCAAAACATATAGCTGAAAATACTAACTGCCCCCAGATCATTCTAATTAACAGATCCAGCCTGGCATCACAAAAAAAATTCAGGGAGACAGCAGAATCAATAGAGGAGATAGAAAGCTGTGGTGCAACTGTTAAAGTCTATGAGTGTGATATAACTAACAGACAAGAAACTCAGGAACTGTTTAAACATATTACAGCTGAGTTTAAGCAGATAAACGGCCTGGTACATACAGCAGGAAACCCGGGCGGAAAATTAATCTTAAATACATCCATCAAAAACAGCCAGGGTGTTTTAGATCCCAAAATAAAAGGTACGTTAATATTATTCGATATCCTGAAAAATATCGGGCTGGATTTTTTTATACTTTATTCGTCATTAACCTCGCTAATAAACACAATTGGTCAAGCAGATTACTGTGCAGCAAACTCTTTTCTAGATGCTTTTGCAAACAGCACTGCATTAGCTAAAATCAGATACTCAACAGCTGTTAACTGGGATGCCTGGAAAGAATGTGGAATGGCAAAAGATTATTTAGACAGCAGCCGGATAAACTCTTCAGAAAACCAGAAAAATATCAGCCATCCATTATTAACAGATCAAACCAGCATATCCGAAAAAAACATATCAGTGTCAAACATTCTATCTCCTGAAAAATCCTGGGTGCTAGACGAACATAGAATAGAAAACATACCATTAATGCCTGGAACAGGTTTTCTGGACATGATTATCAGGGCAGCAAAAAAAGATGACCTGGTTCTTGAACTGGAAGAAACTGTTTTTTCATCACCACTGTTCATAAAGGAAAAGGAAGAAAAAGAAACTGCCTTAATAATCCAGAAAGAAAAAGATCATTATAAATTCAAGCTATACAGTAAAAGTATTATTAATCAAAAAACAGGGTATCTGAATCATGTCTCTGGTAAAATAAAATATATTGTTCCCGACCGTTCAATAAATACTATAAATATCAGCTCCATAAAAAAAAACTGCCGAAAAATTGACTTTAATCAGGATTTTCTGGCTGTAAATCATTCTGCAGCCATAATATTCGGGCCACGCTGGTTATCACTAAAATCAGTATATATAAATGAAAAAGAAATAATGGCTGAGATACATCTTCCCGAAAAATATTTAATCGATTTTGAAAAATATGACTTTCATCCTGCCTTAATGGACATTGCAACAGGTTATATACGTTTCTTTTTGAGTTATATTGATATAGAAGGTCTGGATCAGGATCTAAAAAAGGAATTATATTTACCTTTATTTTATAAAAAAATACGATTTTTCAAAAAAATTACATCTGATATATACAGCTATTCAAAACTAACTAATTTATCCTTAAAAACTAAAGACCAGATATCAGTTGATATGGTTATCATAAATGATAGAGGCGAGTTACTTGCTGAGATAGAAGGTTTCACCATAACAAAAATAAAAAAGAAAAAGCATAATATTGCAGATATCCCCCTGTCTCTTTATAGTTTTGACACACCTTTACAGCTTGATAAAACAAGAGAGCAGACAAAATCAGATTTAACCTTTGATCTGGTTAATAATGGCCTTACAAATAAAGAGGGTTCCAGGATTCTTACCAGGCTTTTTCATTCTGATTTACCCAGACAGGTTATTATCTCAAAATCAAAATTAACAAATGACTTTTCAACAGAAAATAGCGATACAAAAAAAAGTACTGTCTCAATAGATAATGAATTAACTTATCAAAAAATAGAAGAAACAATAGCTGGTTTTTTCAAAGAAATACTTGGCATAAAGGATGTAAACAGTAACAGCTGCTTCTATGAATCAGGAGGCGATTCACTATCTCTTATCAATCTTTCGGAAAATATCCAGAGCAGGTTTCAGGTAACAATACCGCTAAATGAAATAGTATCCTCTACCAGAGTCCATGAAATAGCCCGAATAACTCAACAGAAAATATCATCTGCCATAACAAAAGAAAACAGTAAAGAAAACATCATAAAAAGCAGTGCCTCAACAACAAAAAAATCCCTGCCGCTCCAGATAAATACCTGGAAAAGACCTTCTTTGATTGTAGAGCTGCACAAAGGAGATACATATTCCCCTCCTTTATTTTGTATTCATCCTGCCGGTGGAGCTGTTCATAGCTTTTTTGACCTGGCAAAGCAGCTGAATGACCTTACACTATATGCAATACAGGCCAGAGGGTTAATGGATAACAGCCCTCCTGATAAAACAATAGAAGAAATGGCAGAAAGATATATAAGCTCTATTCAAGAAATCCAGCCTCAAGGCCCTTATTTTTTATGTGGTCTTTCCATGGGAGGAACTATTGCCTTTGAAATAGCCAGGCAGTTACAATCAAAGAACCATAAAACAGCGATGCTGGCATTAATAGATTCACCGGGTTTCAAAAAAGAAACTATAAGCCCTGAAGAATTCAAAAAGATTGATAAAGATTTCATTTTAAATTATCTAAAATCCCTTTCTTACGAAACTTACGAATCAATATTAAACCTGAAAAATAAAGAGCATGATTCCAGCCACCCATCCCGTCTGACAAAATTCATTAATTTATGGAAAACACATAACACAGCACTGCTTAACTACAGACCAGTACCATATTCAGGAGAAATCATTTATTTTCGGGCACAGGAAAGAGACCGCCTCACTGGCAGTCATCCTGAATATGACTGGATAGAACTTGCCTTAAATATTGATATTCAGCATGTACCTGGCAACCATATAACTTTAGTGCTTAACCCCAGTGTCAATCACATTGCAAAAAAAATAAAAAAAAGATACGATACTATAGCTGGTACAAACTGAACTGTCCATTTAAATGACTGTGTACTGGCGTACATTAACGAAGTCATTTGAAAACTTTAAGTGTCGGACATTTTACTTTGGAACAGCTGTATTTATTAAAAATACCTATGATTAAGATAAAAATGAAACCATTATTAGTCTTTGTTTCGATTCTAACATTCTGTTTCGGAATCCTCTTTATACCTCCGATATCAAAAATATATACTCAAATAGTACATACCTCTCCACTGGACCTGACAGCAGAAACCTATGATATCTTTATAGGAGGGAGTATATTATTAATTGCAACAAGTGTATTGTTATGGAATTATCGTCAAAGCAAAAACATTGAGCTGTTAAAAGCTTTGTGTCTGTTCAATATAATAATATGGAGCGGATATTCTATAATTCATTTTCGTATCGTTTTTTTCAGACAAAGCAGGTGGCTGCATATTTTCGGCTGTGATTTTCATATAATTTTCCTGATTTTAGATATTATTCTACTTTTACTGTTTATAAAGCAGGCCCATTACCTTAAAAAAAAGAAAGGCTGACAAGTAAGAAATGTTATATATATATTTGATATTAGTTATAAGTATGAATATATTAGGTGTGCTTCCTCTTATTTACGGAGGGAAAAAAACAGCTAATATTGCTTTTTCTATTGTTTCTTTTGGTTTTTCCATGTGGACACTGGCAAATTATATGCTTACTGTTTCTGATAGTTTAGTGTTCTGGACCAGGATAAGCATCTTTGGGCCAGTTTTCATACCAGTTTCACTACTGTATTTTGTTAGAAGCTACCCGGTAAAAAAACCGGATTTCACAATCGTTCAGACTTTAGCACTTTTAATTCTGCCTGCTGTAATCTTAATGCTCTTACCTACACCATCCATAGTTAAAAGCGCTCCAAATCTTACTCAAACGGAATGGGGGTTTGGTTATATTATTTTTGCTCTTTACTTTTGTTCATACCTGATTACTGTTATGTATATTATGTTCCGAGGTATAAAAAAATATACTGGTCAAAATAGAACCCGTCTAATTTATGTTGCCTCAGGGTTATTTATTACCCTTACCTTCGGCAGTATATTTGATCTGATCCTGCCTCTGGCTAAAAACATGGACTATATAAGTATCGGCCCCTTATTTTCATTCTTTTTCATAACTCTTTCTTTATATTCAATTTTAAAGTACCGTTTAATGGATATTCGTACGGTTATAAATAAATCTATAGCATGGCTGCTCACCTTTACCCTGCTATCTACAATTTATATGATATATGTATGGCTTTTTCAAATTTACATCAGCCAGGAATCTACAGCTCTGTTTCTATCATTTACTATTATATACTGGCTTTGCTCTGCAGCAGCAGCACAGCCTGTCAGAATCAGGTTACAGTCTAGAACTGACAAGTTATTTATAAAAGGAAAGTATGACTATAAAAAAGTTTTAATGAAAATGACTGATGAACTGGCCATATGTAACAGCATTAAAGATCTTATAAAAATCATAAATAATAATTTCAAAAATGAAATCGAAATTGATCCGATAAATATATATTTTCCAGAAAAATATGAAGTAAAAAAAGAGCTGTCTGAAGTATTAAAACTCCATAAAATAAATGAGGGCAAAATAATATTGACCGATCAAACGCTGGACAACAAAAATCTTTTAATAAAATATATAAAAAAAGAAAACCCTCCCTGTTTAGCAAACGATCATGAATCAGATATAAAGCAGGAAATGAAAAATTTAAATGCCGAGGCTGCTATACCCTGCTTTTATGACAACCAGCTCATCTGTCTCATACTGGCTGGCGGAAAAATGTCGGAAGATCCTTTAAACAATGATGACCTTGATCTTTTTACTACACTGGCACCTCAAATAGCTATAGTACTGGATAGAATCAAGCAGGCTAGAACAACAGCAGAAATGGAGGTTGCAAAAACCATCCAGATGGAAATACTACCAAAAAAACCAGTGGTCAGAGGTCTGGCACTAAGCTGTTATATGAACCCGGCAGACCATGTTGGCGGGGATTATTATGATGTATATGACATAAATAAAAAGTCCTGGTTGATAATGGGCGATGTGACAGGGCATGGTGTAGGATCTGGCCTGGTAATGTTTATGGTACAAAGCATTATCAGTTCACTGCTTCAAACAAACCCTGATATTACGCCTTCAGAACTTAACTATCAAGCAAATAATGTACTTACTCAGAATTTACAGCGCTTAAATGAACAAAGACCAATGACTATTATTACAATAAGCACAGTCGATGGCCGCCATTTTTCAATCAGCGGTAATCACGATAATATCTATATCTACAGGAACAAAGAAAAGAAAGTAGAATCAATTTCAGTAAATACAATCCCGTTCAGCATTGGTCTGACAAACGATCTGACAAAAGAAGCATTTGAAGAAAACAGCTTTCAACTGAAAAAAGATGATATTCTTCTCCTGGCAACGGATGGAATTGTAGAGGCAGCAGTAAACGGTGACTATAAAAAAGAACAGTTTGGTGAAGAACGGTTATTGAAATTTATAAAGGAGCATTCCGACCAGCCAATAGATGATATAAAAAACAAGCTTATAAGAACTGTTGGGAAATTCACAAATAATATTTTTTATGATGATGTAACTTTTATCATCGCAAAAGCTGTATAACTGTTAATCAAACCTGTCCTGGAAACAGATATACCATGGAGAACCCCAGAACCAGACATCAGCTCCGGCATTATATCTACGACATCAGAAATAAAAAAATGGCCTCTATACTTTTTTCCATTACTGTTTTACATTCTTTCATGGGGCAAACCTCCTTAAATAGTTGCTATATTTAATTTATTACGGTTTGCCCTCAGACACAATTATTTATACACTTTCGAGCCTGGATAAGCAGCCTCAAAATTTCTTATGCCTGTTATCCAAATCTCAGGGGTTAATATACTTTATGCTTTTTGTAAACTGGCTAAATTTATATTTCAACTTATCCGTCTTAGTAGGTTGGTTAACCTCTTTCTCAATACCCATGTCAATATCAAAAAAATCGTCGAAACCCATAGTTCCATTAGCTAAGTACAAAAAAGCTTTTACTTTCAGGAAATTTTCTTTAGTAACAAAAATATTTTCATAATTTAAAGGATCTAAAAAAGTGTGATCTCCAACCTCCTCTTTTGATCGTCGTATAATTTCATCTTTATCTTTATCTATCTCAATTTGATTTACAGGTTTCTTCTCTTCTTTCTTATTAAGTTGACGCACAGATATACTTTTTGTTTTAAAATCAGGCATTTCATAAATACTTTTATCTACTTTTTCTAAATAGCGTGGATTATTTAAATGTGCGCTATAGTTTATTGTATCTTTTGTATATTTAAACAGTTTTTTGGATATTCTTTTCTGAATATCTAGATTTTTTCCTTTCACTTTTTTAAAGATTGCTAAATCATCTTTAAAATTCTCACGATATTCAAGATCATTGGCATATTTTAATATTAATAGAATAGAATTATTATCTAAACCAGGCTTGCCGTCATTTTTAGTATATCCATGGGTAACTGTTTCTAGGTTATCAAAATCTTTTATAATTTCCTTAAAATATTTCCTTGCCTTTTTTTTATTATCGCTCTTAATTTTATTTTGTTTATCTTGCTTTTTCATTTTATTATAAATTGATGGTTTTATATTCCTTGAACTATGCATTTTAACTCATCCTTTCTATATCAATATTTACTGTTTATTACCTTAGTGTTTTCTTTTATTCCCATTCCACAACTCTTTCAAACAACACGAGTTTCGCAAATAACAGAAAATACGATAATATCTATATCTACAGGAACAAAGAAAAGAAAGTAGAATCAATTTCAGTAAATACAATCCCGTTCAGCATTGGCCTGACAAACGATCTGACAAAAGAAGCATTTGAAGAAAACAGCTTTCAACTGAAAAAAGATGATATTCTTCTCCTGGCAACGGATGGAATTGTAGAGGCAGCAGTAAACGGTAACTATAAAAAAGAACAGTTGGGAAATTCACAAATAATATTTTTTATGATGATGTAACTTTTATCATCGCAAAAGCTGTATAGGGCTTGCTG
>JAAEMD010000204.1 GCA_024225875.1 bacterium | reverse complement strand
TTCGTTTTTTAAATGATAAGATAATATTAGAAGACATTCCCAGAAAAATACTGAGCTGCAACAACAAAGCAATTAAATTGCAGGCATTAAAAACCATAACCAGCATTACAAAACATAACAAAACCACCTTTTTCTATAAACAATGGTTACTGGAGATTTTGACCAGCGAGCTTAGCTCTGAGAATAAAGAATATATTAATGATCAAAGTTACAGATTCGCAATTATTGAAGCCTTATCAACAATAACAGATTATAATAAAAATAAATATTCATATAATATACAGATGTTTCGAAACACAGAGCTGATATCGATAACCGCCAGAATAATCAAATCATCAGAAAATCTGAAGGAACTGGTAATGACTGCAACGCTACTGGAGCACCTCATAAAAATAAGCAAGTCAGGAAGGCAAGAATTTAATAGACAGTTTAACCTGGATGATATAAATAAGATAATACTGAATGCTGGTTTAGAAAAAAACAACGATTTTAATGAGTTATATGTTGACATATTTACTACACACCTTGCTCATATGACAGGTATAATAACTCAGGGGCTGAATGATAATGATAATGATAACTTAAATAAATTAGAAAAAATAATAAAGCATCTTATGACTACAGCAAAACATAAAAAAAGCAAACTGGCAGTTGCAAATGTAATCAATAAAGCAATAACCCGTAATAGACATATAAAAAGAATCATTGCTGAAAACAACAGCATTTTATCCTTTCTTATCAGTGCCATCAAAGAATCACGTAGTTTAAAAGAAGCTGGCAGCACTGTTTCTACAATTAAAAAACTGCCTGCTGGTAAAGAAGCTGTAGCTTTATATAAAAAAAACAAGCTGGTAGATGCCCTGGTAGAATTAGAAGAAGATTCGGGTAATAAAAAAGAAAATACAGTAATGGATGATATTTCTTCAATGCTTATCATGCTGATAAATCAGGATGAGGTAGAAATCTTAGCCAGGGCGATCACATGTAATGATAATAATGAAAGTTCAGATGAAAGATTATTAACTATATCAAAGTATAAATATTTAATGCCACATGACACTGTTTTATTTAATAAACTTTCCGCACCGAAGGCAATAAAATCCCTGATTAATGATGCTGTTAAATCTTCAGAAATAAAGTTAAGGATAGCTGCTACAGAATTACTTACTGAATTCTTCACAACCCTGGTCAGGGAAAATGATGTTGAAAAATTAAAGATTTTCATTAAAGAAAAGCCTGCAGCGCAACTGATAAATATCTGTAATAATAAATACTCTAAAAAAGAGAGATTAAAGGTTTTGTTTTTTATTAATTTGTATATAAATGAGACCACAATAAAATATAGAAAAGACAAAGAGCTTGAGCACCTGGCAAAGAATATAATCAAGCTTGACTATAATCCGGCAGGCAGGAAAGAAAAAGCTCATTTTGCAATATTAATTAATGAAATCATAATACAATCTGTTCAGGAAAGCCGCTTTTCTGATACAAAAGAAGGTTTAAGTTTTATAAGTAATTTATTTTTAAAAGCACACACAGAAACAGAAAAAAACCAGGCGTGTATAATTGCTCAGAATCTTTTCTCAAAAGAAAAAGTTATAGATTTCCTTAAATTTTTAATAAAAAATGACATCTTAGAGCCTGTGTTAAAAAAAGTAATAGATAATGGCAGAAATCTGACAGAAAATAAATATATAATCTCGCATTGTAAGCTGGTTTACAATCTTACCCTTCAGAATACTATTGTTAATAAACACTTTAGTACAGAAGACGCATTATATATGTTCAACAACATGAGCATAAACTTCATTTCTAAAAATGTAACAAAGCTGATTATGTTGTCAATTGACAATATTATGAAAGATAATCCAGATGGGCAAAGAGTATTTATAAAGCATAACATATTAGACTTAATATATACTCTATATCAAAATACTGGTATTTTAACAGAGCGGTTATTAACGCCTGGCATTAATATACTGGCTATGTATTCCGAACACTCTGATCTCCTGGACATGGAAATTAGTAATAAATTAGCAGATACTCTATCATTGATCATTCGTACTAAATTAAAACTATCTAATTGTTATAAAATTATCTCATTAATAGAAACCTTAGTGACAAATAATGTTCATATGCGCTATAAAATTGCTGATTCTTTATTATACCAGTGGATGATCAAAGTAATTATTAACTCAGAAGAACCGGAGTTGCTGCTTCCTGCTTTTAAAACAATGGCCCTGCTAACAAAGGAACCAGTAAAATATAAGATGAATCTCAATGAGTTAGTAACCAGCATGATAACGATAACAAGTAAAGCCTTTAAGATTAAAAGATTAAAAGTTACAGCCGAGCTGTCTGAAGCTTTTATCGAATCACTTTCGAATCTTATCAATCTCAAAGAGAATATCGTGAATGATGATGCCTTTGGTAATTCAATGCGGTTATTAATGAAAAAAATATATAAACATAAAAATATCAATATTGATAACTTAAAAGAACCCCTTGCAAATATAATTGCAAAAATGACAGTTGTTGATGATAGTATAATATCCTGTCTCATAGATATGCTGCAGAAAGTTAACACAGTAAATGACGCAGGTTCAGTTTTTAAAGCACTAGAGGTCCATAAAAAAAGCATTAATTTCAAGAAACTTTATCATAAAAGAAACCTGGCTGAAATTCTTTGTACTATGACTCGAGCATTCAAGCTGGATTTACCTGCACGGCTTAATATTGCTTCTATATATATCTATTCCCAGACTCAACAAAGTATCAAAGTACCTTTAAAAGATGATAAAATAATACTGGGCTACTGTTTTGAGAGATCTTTACAAAAACCAACGCCAGAGAATATTCAGCAGATTAAAAGTATGTTAAAAGAAAATGAACATGGTTTGAAAAAAGAACAATTGGCCTCAATATATTATTTTGCAAAAAGATACTTGAACCATCACATCACTTTTTTTCAACCCCCTGAGATAACTTAGCATCATCAACAATTCATATTTATCAGCAATTATACACAGGAGTAAATTATGCAAAAAATCATTGCAACAAACCATACCCTTAACATAAATAAACTTGTTCATACCCAGGCACACATGTACGATATCTCAGACTATAAATCTGACGAACAAAAGGAAATCTTAAACAGGATTATAAATTGCGTAACAATGAGATCAAACTTTTATTCTTTACCTGATCTTCAGACCTTAATCTGCGTTTCCAGAGACTTAAATAATAATATTAAAAATCATATGGATAATAAAATAAAGAGATCTTATTTTAAGATAAATAAAATATTTATCAGTAATACACTGGTCTCAAAACCTTCA
>JAAEMD010000203.1 GCA_024225875.1 bacterium | reverse complement strand
GATAGCAAAAGCCAAAGCAGAGATCGAATTACGATCAAAAAATCGATATAAAGAAGAGCAGAGTACATATAACAAAAAAATAGAAGCTCGAAAGAAAAAAGAGGAAGCTACCGGGAAACACTGGTGTCCGGTAAAAATAAAATAAGCTGCGAGAGAAACAGGCATAAAAAAACACGTCATAGACGTATTTTTGTATTTTAAAGTAGGCTATCCTTTAAAATTCTAATTAAAAACCAGAAAGGACAGCCTAAAATGAAGTTTAGTACAAGCTATATCAATTATGCATAAAACAAATAATTTGATAATATAAAAACCTGTTATGGCATACATGATTTTTGGTAATACATGGTGGGGACAAGCCTGGCTTAAAGCTTTGAGGAATATCGACTATTCTAACAGGCTTCCAAGAGGGAGGCGTTATGCTGGAAATGGGTCTGTTTCAGCCATAGAAATTAAAAATAATAAAATCAAAGCTAAAGTTCAGGGTACAAGAAGAAAGCCATATAGTATAGAAATTACTTTACCGGAATTTAAGAAAAAAGAAGCAGAAAAACTAAAAAATCTAATAAATGCTAACCCATTTTATTTAGCTCAATTAGCAGCAAAAAAAGTTCCTGTATCATTATTAGAAGATTTAGAAAATGAAAAAATCAAAGTCTTTCCATCAACCTGGCAGGATGTAGATGCGAATTGCTCCTGTCCTGACTGGGCCGTTCCCTGTAAGCATATAGCAGCTGTTATATATATTACTGGCAATGAAATAGATAAAAATCCTTTCCTGGTTTTTAACTTAAAAAACTTTGATTTACTTTCAGAATTTGAGCTTAGCGAAGAAAATTCTATTGCTATACCAAACTCAGAACAAATAGTCCACAAAGCAAATAAAATTCAGAAAAAAGAGACTAAAAAAATAACTGCTGTAAAATCAAATAAAGATTATCAAGAAATAATTGCAAATATTGATTTTTCTAAAATCTCCGATATTACAAAAGATAATATGACTTTATTAGCAGATAAGCCTTTGTTTTATGCAGAAGGAAACTTTAAAAATATTATAGCTAAGGCATATAACCAATCTCAAAAGCAAATAATCAATTTTCTGGAAGATATTCCTGTAGAGGATATTGACGCAGCTGTAAAACAAGGACAGATATGTATAGAATTCAAAAAAGATCTTTTAAGTTTTCATGGAAAAATAAAAACATCTTTTAAAGATATGCCCGATTACAAAACACAAAATAAAATTGCCCATCATAAATTTTCCCGGCATTTTGCAATAAACAAAGAGAATAGCTTTAGCGATATTCAAATACATTCTCTAATTTATTTATTAAACAATCTTAATTTAAATAATATAGAAGAGTTGCATAAGACACAGGTTATTCTGCTTTTGTTTTATGATTTTGCTGCAAAGTTAATACAACAAGGTGCTTATATCCCTGAGCTAATTCAGATAGATAAGAAAAAATTCATTATTCGCTGGATTCCAAGTCTTTATAATAAGAAAGTTTTAGAAGTTTTTAATCGATTAAAGTCTTTACTGGATGAGAGCTTGCTAAAAGTGGAAGGAATCGAACAGGATTATCATAATCAAGCCTTACTTTTAAGTTCCTTATTTTTGAATTTTTTTGTTAAGACTTTCTGTTCCGAATCAGTACATTTTGATGATATAAATCATTTATTTTTTAAATTAGAACCTTTTACCATAAGGAAATTTGAAGATAATGAAATCCCTCAAACAATACAACGCTGGTTAAGTAATTTTTCTATTATTCATCGCCAGTTTCTGCCAATAATAAAAATTGATGAAGCAAATAACGCTAATTTTTCTCTGGAACTATTAGTTGAAGACAGTACCAGGCCAATGACAAAAGGCATTAATCTTAAAACCTTTATAAATGCGCCAAAAAACAAAGAATCAACTATCCGGATATTAGCTGACCTGGCAATGTTAGCGGATTATTTCCCTGCTATTAACAACTATTTGAATTCAACAACAAAAAAATTATTGGTTTCATCAACTGATTTTGTAGATATCTGGTTCAAATCATTACCTGTCCTTAATTTATTAGGAATAAAAACCCTGGTGCCAAAAGCGTTAAGAGAAATATTTAATCCCAGAATATCTCTTAGATGTAGAAGCAAAAATGCACCTGAAGCTGAAACTATTTCTTATTTATCTTTAGGTCAATTATTAGATTTTGAATGGACAATCGCTATAGGTAACGATGAATATATTAATCCGGAAGATTTTGCAAAGCTTGTGAGAAAATATGCGGGGATCGTAAAGATTAAAGATCAGTATATCTATTTTGATGAGAAGGAAATCCAAAAAATAATAAAGCAAACCCAAAAAGAAGCTAAATTCAGTGCGCTGGATATCTTGAAAATTAATCTTGAAGGTCAATATAATGGCGTAAATATTAATAGAGATGAAAAAGTAACTCAATTATTTGAAAATCTCTTTAAGAAAAAGGATGTTTTGATCCCTGATACCCTGCAAGCTACGCTACGGCCATATCAGCTTAATGGTTTTCAATGGCTATATTCAAACGCACAAAATGGGTTTGGCTCATTATTGGCAGATGATATGGGCCTGGGAAAAACTGTGCAGGTAATTAGTTTTCTGGCCAAACTAAAAGAAGAAAATAAGTTTAAAAAAGAAAAAGCATTAATTATTGTACCTGCAACATTAATGACAAACTGGGAAAGAGAAATAAAGAAATTCAGTGCTGATCTAGCAAGCTTAATTTATCATGGAACAGAACGAAAGTTAGAGCTGAAAAATAAGGATATTATTATTACAACTTACGGGCTTATTAGATCCGATAACCAAATCTTTGCTAAAACCAAATGGTTTTGCATTATAATAGATGAAGCTCAAAACATAAAAAACTCAACTTCTAATCAAACCAAAGCGGTTAAAAGCTTAAAAGCTAAAATTAAAATTGCAATGACAGGTACTCCTGTTGAAAACAAATTGAGTGAATACTGGTCTATTATGGATTTTGTTTTTCCAAATTATTTAGGTAACTTGAAATTTTTTAAAGATACATTTGCTATTCCAATAGAAAAATTTAGAAATCACGAAAAACTGGATTTGTTTAAAAAGATAACAGCTCCATTCATTTTAAGAAGAGTTATAACAGATAAAAAGATTATTAAAGATTTGCCGGATAAAATTGCTAATGACATTTATTGTAAACTAACTAAAGAACAGACAGCAATTTATGAAAAAATTGTAAAAGATAGTCAAAAAATATTAGACCAAAGTGAAGGAATTGAAAGGAAAGGACTTGTTTTTAAATTAATGACTTCTTTGAAACAAGTTTGTAATCATCCTGTACATTATCTAAAAAAAGGAAAAGTGCAAACAGAGCTTTCAGGAAAAGCTGTCTTATTAATGCAGCTCTTAAATAAGATTAGAGAAAACCATGAAAAAACACTTATATTTACTCAATACAAAGAAATGGGAGATTTATTAGTTGATCTAATAAATGATCCTATAAATAGCGATACATTATTTTTACACGGTGGGCTTACCAGAAAAAAACGCGACCAGATAGTAGATTTGTTTCAAAATGATAAAGCACATAAAACGCTTATCTTATCTCTAAAAGCCGGAGGGACCGGACTTAATTTAACAGCAGCAAATCATGTAATTCATTATGATTTATGGTGGAATCCGGCAGTTGAAAACCAGGCAACAGATAGAGCTTTTAGAATAGGTCAAAAAAGAAATGTTTTAGTTTATCGCTTTATTAGCAAAGGTACATTTGAAGAAAAAATAAATGAGATGCTGATAAATAAAAAAGAGCTTTCGGATTTGACGGTAAATACCGGAGAAACCTGGATAAGTGAATTATCTAACAGCGACTTAAAAGAATTAGTAGCATTAGATAGAGTCGATACAAAATGATTCCTTGAACTTGAATATGATTACCATTGGCTGTTATTACTCCGTTCAATAAATAATTAACATTAGGCTTAAATGATGATAAACTGAAGTATGCTAAGAACAGACGCCAGGAAGTTAAGCCCCGATGCACAAGAAGCAGTTAGAAAACGAGCTATAATAGCGCTAGAAAAAGGAAAAAGCCAAAAAGAAGTTGCTGAAATGTTTGGTGTTAGCCGAATTTCTCTATTCAAGTGGGCAAAGATTTACAAAAAAAAAGGCGTCTCTGGTTTAAGCAAGAAACGACAAGGGCGCCCCCAGGAGAGCTGTAAGCTAAAAGGGAGGCAATCCGCCTGGGTAATCAGAACGATCACAGATAAATGTCCGGAGCAACTAAAGATGCCGTGGGCATTGTGGACACGAGGTGCTATTCAAGAACTTATCAAGAATAAATTTGGTATAGATTTATCGATTAGTTCGGTTAGTCGATTATTAAAAAGATGGGGTTTTACGCCACAAAAACCGATTCGCCAGGCATATCAAAGAAATCCAAAGGTTATTTCTGCCTGGATGCAAGAGGAATACCCTGAAATCTACAGACAAGCTAAAAAAGAATGTGCAGAAATTCATTGGTGTGATGAAATGGGCATTCGCTCAACTGACCAGGTGGGCCGATCTTTTGGACGACGAGGCCAAACGCCTGTCATTCAATCTTCTGGATCACGATTCAGGTGTAATATGATCTCAACAATTACTAATCCAGGCACGTGTCGATTTATGGTTTTTAAAGATAGATTTACAGTTGATGTGTACCTGAGATTTTTGAGGAAATTGATTTATAAACAAGAACGCAAACTATTTTTAATCGTGGATAATCATCGGGTACACCATGCCAAAAAAGTCAGGAAATGGCTTGAAAAATATTCAGATAAAATAGCTGTCTTTTATTTGCCGCCATATGCACCAGAGCTAAACCCTGACGAACTACTTAACCATGATGTTAAGGCCAATGCTCTGAAATCTAAACGCCCTAAATCTGTTGATGACCTTAAAAAATCGCTCCGTTCTTTTATGAACTCTATTCAAAAATCCCCAAAAAAGGTTTCTAATTATTTTAAAAAAGCAGAGCTTAAATATATTGCCTTAGCTGTTTGATTGAATGTTAACTATTT
>JAAEMD010000202.1 GCA_024225875.1 bacterium | reverse complement strand
CAAATCGATATTTCTATTCGTAAATGATGATGAGTAAAACTCTGAATGACGCATTCTTTTTTTGTAGATGTAATTTTTGCGAACGACAGGTAAGAAATCTAAAATTTTTTACCCCAGTTTTAACGAACAAGAATAATCTCAAAAATGATTGAAATAATGTTATTAATGTTCTACAATGTAGAACATTAATAACATGGAGGTATTTCTATGAAAACAGAAGTTATTCGTGCTCGTATCCCAGAAAAGTTAAAACAAGACTTTGAAACTATTGCAGCTGATCATGGATGGAATTTAAGTCAAGCCATTCGTCAATTAATGACTCAATATGTATCACGTGAAAAAGAGTTGATGCGTCGCAGGGAGGAAACCTTAGAGGCACTTGAAGATATTGAAGCCGGACGAATCGTTGAGGGACAAAAGGTATTGAATTGGATTGAGAGTTGGGGGACAGATGACGAAAAAGAACCACCAATATGAACTTATGTTTTCTAAAGCTGCTGTGCATGATCTTATACGACTTAGAAAATTTATAGAACAGCACAACCCCTCTGCAGCCCAACGGATCTCTAAAAGGCTGCAAGGAGCTATTCAAGGCTTATTAGACACACCTCAAATCGGAAAACCTGTAGATAATATACCAGGAGAAATTCGGGAATTCATTTTTGGTAAATATATAATTCGTTATAAGGTGCATGTAAAAATTTTATATATACTTAGAATCTGGCATGGAAAAGAGGATCGATAAAAAATGGAAATGTCATCAAAGGAAAAAGGAACATATTACGATGAAATTAAAAGATATGAAGAATAATACAAAAAAGCATTTGCTGAATCCCTAATTGATAGAAGCAATTTTATATTTAAGACAATAATTTTCACCATACTGATATTACCTACTATAGTTATTGTAGTAATTGAATGGTCGGGTAGCTAGGT
>JAAEMD010000201.1 GCA_024225875.1 bacterium | reverse complement strand
CAGAGCCTACTGAAGATCAGCTTTATATCTACAAAGCACTCAATATTTCGAGTGCTCCGTTGCCCGCTAAAAAATTACGGGCCTTTTGAATTTGTAGTGACGAATCTTAGATTCTCGTGCCTGGCTTGGCGAACTTGGGTAAAGGTAATTTTGATACTAAATTAGCTCCCACCGATATAGATTTAAGATTAAAAGCTGGCGCACAAATAATGTTTTTAAATAACGATTCTGGCGGCAGGTGGGTGAATGGCACAGTAGGTGAAATTAAAAAAATCACTAATGAAGATATTGTTGTAAAAATTGAAGGAGGTTCAGAAGTAAGTATTGAACCTTATACCTGGCAACTTTACCGTTATTTTTTAAATACAGATAAAAATGTGCTTGATCAAGAAAAAACAGGGTCTTTTACCCAGTATCCAATCAAACTTGCCTGGGCTATTACCATTCATAAAAGCCAGGGTAAAACCTTTGATAAAGTCATTATTGATTTAGGCAGAGGTGCTTTTGCACATGGTCAAACTTATGTAGCTTTATCCAGATGCAGGACATTTGAAGGGCTTACTTTTAAAAAACCTCTTAAAAAGGGAAACGTTATTATGGATTGGCGTGTAGTTAAATTTTTAACCCAATTCCAATATGCGATTTCTGAAGAAAATTGCAGCCTTGATAATAAGATAGAACTTATTAAAACAGCTATTACCAATAAAAAAGAGATGGAAATAATTTACCTGAAAGCCAATGACCAAAAATCCAAACACAGTATATTGCCAAATTTTATTGGTGACCTGGATTATAATGGCAAACCGTTTTTTGGGTTAAAGGCATTTTGTTTGAAAAAAAAGGAAGATAGCGTCTTTCGGGTAGACAGAATTTTAGAAATAATAAATTAATAAGAAATTTATAAAAGGCATAATCCTTACAAACTGGCCCACAATAGTGTTGATAAATACCCGGCACATAAACGTCATATATATATCAGTATTAAGTTGACATCAATGGTTAATGTTGCTGCCATCTAAAATATGAGATGCCCGGAATGTATGACTGATATAGCTGTTCCAAAGTAAAATGTCCGACACTTAGAGTTGTCAAATGACTTCGTTTATGTGCGCCTGTACACTGCACTTATATAAGAGCTTCAATCGAGCATCAGTGTGCTGAAAGTTTCAAAATATCCACGAGGCGTTCATAATGAATATATTTTAATATTTCTGCCATTAATTCTGGATTTCGACGTGCAATAACAACAGCAGCACAGTCGACATTGTTAGAAGGACGAAGTGTCAAAATATTTAATATACTTTTCTTATCAAGAAGTCTTAATATATCTAATATTTTGTCATCATTAATATATTTTAATATTTCTGCCATTTCTTTTGGATTTCGCTGCGCAATAACAACAGCAGCACAGTCGACATTGTTAGAAGGACGAAGTGTCAAAATATTTAATATACTTTTCTTATCAAGAAGT
>JAAEMD010000200.1 GCA_024225875.1 bacterium | reverse complement strand
AAGAATATCTCTCTGCTTGAATTCCATTTTTAACTCTTCTGGTTCATTAAAATATACAGCATAAAAATGCTTCTGAATCTTTGAGCTGGCAATTGGAAAGTACCCTGCCGGCTCTGCATCAATAAATGGTATCGGTCTATTTTCAGGATAATCATGTATTGGGATGTAATGAGACGAATAGGTAATAAGCTCCGATATTCCAAGTCTATCCAGATATTCAGGTTCATAGTTTTTAAATCTTTCGTATGCTGCATATGCAACAAACTCACCTTTAGCGGCCGCTTCCAGGTTTAGTACTTCAGCTATTTTGTCTACTATTGATAATTTGGGAGGCAATAGCTGACCAGTTTCTATTTTTGCCAGGTTACCACGATCTATACCGATTGCCTTACTTAGCCAGGCCTGTGTTTTGTTAAATCCAAGTCTATGTTTCGCCAGTAATGTCCCAAAATTCTTCATCACAGATCATAATACCAGTAAAAAGCATTTTTATAAAGGCATTGACAAATAGCGTAATGCTGATACACTATATAATCCCCAGCCTCAAATTAAGGGCTGTTAAAATATGTATATTAAAAATATTGCACAATGACACCCCGCAAGGTGCATATTCAGCACCTGATACCCGGACCTGAATTTTTTTTGCCCTGTCATGTGTAATGTAACTACGCAACAAAGGAGGGGGAAGTGAAAAAAAAGATATTAATAATTGAAGATGATAACGAAATCTATGAGAGCTTAAAATTAACCTGCCTGCGTCTTTCTGATGATTGCGAAATAGTCAGAGCAAAGAATGGGAAAGAAGGGTTAAAAACCTTAGAAAAGGAAAGATCAGACATACACTTCATAATGCTCGACTATCAAATGCCTGTTATGAATGGCCTGGATACATTAAAGGAAATACGAAAAAAAGACAGAGCTATAAAAATATTTATGATGTCCGGCACAGGTGACATTGAAGAGCAGGCAAAGGAATATGGAGCAGATCGTTTTATAAGTAAACCTTTTCCAAATGATTTCTATGAGATTTTAAAAAAAACACTAAATGAAAAGTAATAGTTCAGGGGAAGCAATATGAAAAAAAAGATACAAGAAAAAAATGAATGACAAAAAGGCGGATAAAAAAATTATTTTTGTAGCAAACAAATGAGAGCAGGCTGTTGTGATGCAGTATATATTAACAGGAAAAATGGATTGTATTTCTGAGCCGATTGTTAACAATACCTGTATAAAAAATAAAATTTATAAATTACTGAGAATAGAAAAACCGGTTAAAGCTCAGGTATGTTTTCTTTGTCAGCAGTAAGTTTCATCATTTCAGCAAAAGTAACAAGCTCAGATTCGCTGAGTTTATTAATAAACGGAGCTATTCTATTCATAAATCGGCTTGCTTTACTACTTTTAAAAAGAGTTGCAGTATCAAAAGGATTAATTTCTAATTCCTTACAAATATTTGCCAGTATCCTTATAGAAATGTTTCTTTTGCCGCTAAGCATTAAAGATAAATGTTTTGAGTCGCATGATATCAATTTCGCCAACTCAACTTTTTTAAGGCATCTTTCTTTTAGACGCAAGTCTATAAGCTTTCTTAACTCATCAAAGATTTCTTTTTCTGTATGCATTATTAATATTATAAATTTTGCTCCTTTTCTGATACACTACCATATAAACACCTTGTATATTATTATCGGTTCTTTTTTAGAGAACAATCCATTTAATTCAAGGGTGGATTATGTGCAATAAGAAAAAATATTACTAGCTGATGATTGAGAAAAACACACATTATGCTATTAAGCAGTATTTATCAAAAACAGACTTAATTATCGACTCCGCCTATTGCGGAAAAGAGGCTTTAAATAAAATTATCCAGGAAACATATGATCTATTGATAACTGATTTCAATATGCCTGATATAAATGCTTTTCAGTTAATTGATAAGTTATAACATACGAAAAAAAACACTCCCAGCTATCATAATAACTGGAGACTTAGATCAAATAGAAGGCATTAATCTTGATTTTTCAGGCGTGAAGAAAATTCACTATAATATAACCCCTTATAACGAATTTTGATTACAGGGCTAAGGCTCTGTGTCAAAAAGTTTTTAATGATGCTATTATATAGCTGTTCCAAAGTAAAATGTCCGACACTTAAAGTTTTAAAATGACTTCGTTAATGTACGCCAGTACACAGCACTCAGTCATTTAAACGGACAGTTCAATTTGTACCAGCTATAGCAGCACTGAATTACTGCCTGATCATTTCCGAATATTTATTTCCTGGCTGACTATAAGCTTTATAGAAAAACAGGTTTTTATAATGGAGATATTAAATGATAAAAAATTTCAAACAAAGATTTAGTAGATTCAAGGCCCGGTTAACACACATCAATAAAAAAGAGCCGTTAAGTTCACTTGCATTATTTATTGTGATTTTACTTGATATTTTTGTACTTACAGTGCTTTTCCATGGCCTTGCCGATCAAAGCAGACAGCTCACAAATCCCGCTGAATATATTCCGAAAGAGTGTAGAGAGATCTTTGTGAACAATGACTGGACAAAAACAAATCGTATAAACAGGTTAGAAAATATAGTAGTTAAATACAATCGCAGAGAAAATTATCACAAAAAAAGAAACCATAAGCTGCATCCTCTATGCAGGAACCTGGTGAACCAGCTGGATAAGCTTAAAAATAACGATCAGTTAACTTTACTTTTTAACGAACGGAAAAGAGTCAGAAACAAGAAATTAGAGCTGCAAAATATACTTCAGGAAAAACAGGGCACTTATGAAATCAAGTTATTGGAAAAGATCTCCATGGTATCTGAAAAAAGCCTCTATAAAGTAAAAAAGGACATTGATATTAAAACCAGAGCTTTAGAAAAAGCGGAAAATAAAATCATTAATATCGATAAAAAGATAAATGGCATGCCGGAAATCATAAGGTTCTGGGGGTTAACGGAAAATAACAGCTACCGCCAGACTATTATTAAAGATTTAAGGCACGTGAACTTCTGGTACCCGGTCAAAGAGTATGCTCTACAGCTCCTGTTTTTAACACCGGTTATTTTACTCCTGTATTTCTGGAATATTAAAAGTGTAAAAAAGGAAAAAGGTCTTCAGACATTTATATCCTCTCACCTGCTGGCCATCGCATCTATTCCGGTATTGTTCAAGCTGATTGATCTGGCTGTAGATATTTTACCTGAACACATTTTCAGAAAAGTGCTGCTGTTTTTGGAATCCATAAAACTACTGGCTCTCTGGTACTATATAGTTATTGTTGTTTCAACTGGCATAGCAGTTGCTTTAATATACTTTATACAAAAAAAGCTTTTCAACAGGGACGATTTAAAGATTAAGCACTTCTTTCAACAGCAGTGTATCAACTGTGGAAGCCGGCTGCCCGTAAAAACAAAGGCCTGCCCTTTTTGCGGTCAAAGCCAGTATGAGACCTGTAATCACTGCCAGAAGAGTTCTTTTATTATCGGACGGTTTTGCAGTGAGTGTGGCAGGAAGAAATAAATACAAACCAGACCCAAATAGTGTTGATAAAGATCCGACATATAAACGTCATATTATATATATATTAGTATTAAATTAATATTAACAGTCAATATAGTTACCATCTAAAATATGAGATGCCCGGAATGTATGAATGATTTCATTTATTATTAAGGTCAGGGAGATGAGGGAAAATATTAAAAAATAAATGGCAGAAAATACTAAGTATAGAATCATTAAGGCCAGCTGTAATCTCATTTGACATAGGCGGCACCAAAACAGCTTATGCACTTATTGAAGTAGATAAAAACGGAACATTCCTGGAAAACTTCATTTTTGCAGATCAAAAGCCAACACTAAAAGGTAAAGAGAAAATTACTGATTCAGTCCTTGCTGTAATCAGCAGCTGCCTTAAAACGGGATATGAAAAAGGCTTCAAAATATTACCCTGCTTATTAATTGGCTCACCTGGCAGGTTTACTGGGCCGGAAAGCAAAATAATTGCACGGCGCTCAGCTTTAAACCTTGAGTCTTACCCAGGTGAATTTGATAACTTAAATCTTTATTCACATATAAAAAAATCAATTCCTGATTACTGTGATCTCATAATAAAAAATGATGCCATAATGCAAATGGCCGGAGGCATATATTTTCTTCTTAAGAACAGAAAGAACCTGAAACTGCTCTTGAATCAAAAGGTCTGCTACATAGGTCCAGGAACAGGGCTTGGCGGTGGTTTTGCAAAAATCAATTCAACAGGCACCCCTTTATTTAATACTGACGGACACATTTCAGATATCATCATCATTGACAATAAAAAAAACATCCATAAAGCTGAAGAGGTATTATGTGGAACAGCACTGTATAACCGTACAGGCCACCATCCTGTAGAAATAAACAGATCTCAAAAGTTATTAAATAGCTTCAGAACCGAAATAAAACTAATGGGCAGCTATCTTGCAATATTAATTAAATCTATTTTTTTAGGAAATATCAATAAATATAATGCTGCTGATAACTGGCCTGATAAAGATATTAATTTCGCCAGAGGTATTACTACTTTCCTGATTGGCGGCAGCTTTGGTACAAAAGGAAAAATATCTGAAATAATATATGCTGAAGCAAAAAAAGAGCTGTCACAACAAGGTCTGGGCCACCTGCATATATTAAAAATACCAGAAGCAGATAAAGCTGCTTTGCTGGGGGGCTTAAATTTCATTGATATCAAAAGTATAGTAAGAAAATACTATTAATTTACTTAGGTACTTCCACAGGGACACTCAGTCTATCCCAGTCCTTTTTACTACAAAATTTAGTAAGCCTTCTATTATCATAAGCTGCACGCAGTGCATATCGGTATTGAATTGCACCACTTTTCAATCTTCTTTTATATGTTATTTTACTAATCTCTTTTTCAGAGAATTCTATCATTTTACGGGTTTTAACATCATAAAAAGAAAAGGGCACTAATTTACCTCCAAAAGCTTACGATTTCTTCTAAAATTATAAGTAAAAAAAAAACTATATATTTGAATTTAACATTTCTATAAAAGATTCGCAACAGGATTTTTTACTTTCCAGTACTACCAGTACTAAAAGATACTAATTTTATTCTATAAAACTCTCAATATTCTGAAACACCAGATATTATAATATCTAAACAATTTTTACATATTCTCTATTTTCTGTTAGCATAACCATATGGAAATAAATGGTAAAACAGGAGTTTTTGGTGTAATCGGTAATCCAGTAGATCATACCTGCTCACCTGCGATGCATAATGCAGCATATAAACACCTTAAATTAAATTATATCTATATCCCAATGTTTGTTGAAAAAACTTTTATTCCAGATGCAGTAAAAGCAGTAAGGGCGCTGAATATTAAAGGTATTAATGTCACAATACCGTACAAAGAATATGTAATACCATACCTTGATAAGTTAGATCCGGTTGCTAAAAAGATTGGCGCAGTAAATACCATTGTCAATAAAAATGGCTGTCTGGAAGGTTATAACACTGACGGGAATGGCCTTGTTATTTCACTTGAAAGTGAAGCCGGAATTGATCTAACCAGCAAAAGCATCGGCCTGCTTGGCGCAGGAGGATCTGCTAAAAGTATTGCTTTCAGCCTTACACAAAAAAATATAAAAAAACTGGTCATATACAATAGAACATTTTCAAAAGCCAGAAAATTAAAAGAAGATCTTGAACAGAATTCTTCTATTGAAATTCAAGCCTGCGGGTATGAAAATAACGACTACCTAAAAGAACTGCAGGATAACGACATTGTAATTAACACAACCTCAGCAGGAATGAAGCCAGATGAAGATCAGTTACCTGTACCTGATATGTCATGGGTAAAACCCGGTCACTTCTGCTGCGACATTATTTATAAGCCATCTAAAACTCTCTTCCTGAAAAAGGCTGAACTATCAGGAGCTGAGATTTTAAATGGTTCAGGCATGCTTGCAGGACAGGGTGTGCTGGCATTTGAATTATTTACAGGATATAAAATTCCTTTTCATATTATGAAAAATGAAATCAATTAAAAACAGGGCTGGTAAATATGAGCATACACAATAAAGAGTTATTAACTCAGTTTAGCAAGTATCAAAGAGTTGGTGTTTTTGTAGATGTACAAAATATGTTTTACTCTGCAAAACATATAAGCAACGCCAAGCTTAACTTCGAAAAACTTATGGAAAAGGCTGTACGCGGACGACAGTTAATCAGGGCTATCTGTTATATCATAGATACTCCTGATATTGATCAAACAAATTTCACTGATATGCTAAAAAATAATGGCTATGAAATTAAATGTAAAGCTCTGCGCCAGCGATCTGATGGTACCGCCAAGGGTGACTGGGATATGGGAATAGCAATTGATGCCATATCCTTATGCGATAAACTGGATATTATTGTTATGGTATCTGGTGATGGAGACTTTGCTGATTTAGTTAAGCACTTAAAAAGCAGGGGTGTGCTGGTAGAAGCTATATCTTTTATAGGCAGTACCAACGATGACCTGATAAATTCTGTTGATGTACATATACCTATTGAAAATGACCTTTTAATAAAAAAACGCAAAACCAGAAACTATAAAAAAAGATAATCATCTTAAACTGGCCCACAATAGTGTTGATAAATTAGTTCTAAGTTCTAAGTT
>JAAEMD010000199.1 GCA_024225875.1 bacterium | reverse complement strand
CGATAAAATTCTGATTGTTGAAAATATTTCTTCATGGCAGGAGACGTTAAAACATATTGTTGTATCAAAAACTGGTGAGGAATACGAACTTGCAACCACGAAGGAATCTGCCCTGACTAAGCTTAAAGAGAATGAATATAAGCTGATAATTCTTAATCTGGACTTATCATCAGACAGCGCAGACAGTGTTATAGGATATGAAGGGGTTGATATACTGGACTATTTAAAAGCTACGGGAAGCAGAATATCGGTTTTACTGATAACAAGCGGAGCAGTCATCATAAGTACCCGCAATATTTTTGATAACTACCCGAATGTTAAAGATTTACTTTTTAAGAGTTCTGGAAAAACGCTGGCTAAAGATTTGGCTGCCCGTATTCAAAAAATATTGAGTATTCATTAGGAATCTTCTGCAAAGGAGTTAACTCACAATGGAATTATCTTCAGAAAAATTTTTAAAAGAGGTTCGAGGCTTGATCGCCAAAAATGAAATCCAACTAGCATTAGATCAGCTTCAAAAGTAT
>JAAEMD010000198.1 GCA_024225875.1 bacterium | reverse complement strand
TCCAAACAAAATTACTAACTTTTTTAAGAAAAAAGAAGTTGCTTACGCTGCCTAGTTATTATCTACTACTTTAGGTACGGAGTAATAGCTATCAGCACTTTCAAACCGATTATTATAATTTATATAGCTATCATTACTTGCTTTAAAAAAGACCTTAAGTTTGACATTTACCAAAAAAGACATAAGAAATTCAACACTCTTTTTAGTTCCTTCAATATTAAAAAAAAATGAATAATTCTGCTTCCTGTCATTACAGGATAATTTTATTTTCAATAAATCACTGGTTTCTTTAGCTATATCCCTCAGCTGTTCAGTTTTTTCATCAATTTCTTTTTTTCCTGCCTTTTTTAGTGTCAAAGAAAGACTCAATTCTCTATCTTTAATTTTAAAATCCCATACAATAAAATTTTTGTTCTGTTCAAAATTGTCGAACTTGTAAACATTACAGACCCAGTTATCAAACATTAACTTTATATTATCAAATGCTATGCCTTTAAATTTTATTATTAATTCTTTTATATCTTCAGGTATAGTAATGCCTGAACCTTCTAAATTTCTTGCATAGAAATTTAAAATATTTCTTGAATAATAGTTCCTTTCCGCCTCATTAGATAGATTATAAAGATTATTGAAAAGTTTTTCTTTAAAATTCATATTAAAATCTTTATCTTTCAAGCATTTATCACTGTTATTTATAGATATTATTTTATTCATTTTTACACCTTTTTAATTTTCACTCATAAAAAATTAACTTCTTGTCAAGAAATGATATATAGATGGTACAAATTGAACTGTCCGTTTAAATAGCTGGCTGCAGTTTCACAAGCGTACATAAACGAAGTCATTTTAAAAATTCTGTGTCGAACATTTTACTTTAAAAAACCTATAGACGAAAGCATTACAGTAGTTTGCTTATATTTAAATCCAGGCTGACGCAGCAAGAAAATGCTGCCACTTTTTGTATACTTAATATTAAATATATCCTGGATAAATAATCGTACAAGTTTCGAGTCTGCTATAAGATTTTCTTCTTCAGTCAGCTCGAGTCTTTCCACTACTTTAGTGTCTCATTTTTATACGCTTTTAACTCATAGATATTTCATGTTTTGCAGGTCTTTCTATTTTGTACCTTCTATATATTAAGGGAGCAATTAAAAAACAGGCTTTTTAAAACTCTTATAAAATGTTATAAAATAAAGTAAATAACTTAAATGAAGGAGTTTTTTTATATGAAGAAAAAAATATATGCTGGTCTGCTGGCTCTGATAGCAGCTTTTATTCTATCTCCAACTGTTAACTACGCTATGGATTTTACAAAAAAACCAGTTATTTGTTCTGACATAATTGACGAACTGGATTTAAGCAGTACAAAAGCTCAGGATATAAAAGATTTGCTTTTAAACTATAAGACAAATAAAAATGAGAGAAAAGCTAAACTGGAAAATAACTTTATGCGTCTGCATGCTGAGCTGGATAAGGAAAAACCGGATATCGGTAATATAAAAAAATATAAAAGCAACATCGTTAGTATAAAAAAAGCTATGCTCGACAGCAAAGTACAGAAGAAGTTAAACCTGAAAGAAAAGCTTACAGCTGAACAGCTGAAAAAGTTGAAAAGTATAATGAAGGGTCGATCTCAACATTCTGACTGCACAAAACCCAGGTATAATAAAAAGAGGCTCAAAAAAAATAAAAGATAATTTTTTTGATATTTTATTTATTAAAAGGCTGTCTTAATGACAGCCTTTTTTATAGATTTTCTAAAGATACTTGAATAGCAGGCTACTACACAAAACCTGTAAGCTCTGACAAAAAATATAGCTTTAGCCTGAAAACGCTATTTAAATATCCTGTTTTTTAACTATCAGGCTTCTGTTAAATTTGTAGTTTTTGATAATTTATTTAAACTGGCCCACAATAGTGTTGATAAATTAGTTCGAAGTTATTAAGTTCTAAGTTATTTAGTTCTAGGTTCTAAGTTATTAAGTTCGAAGTTCTAAGCTGGTCAACATCTTTAAACATAGAACTTAGAACTAAAAAAATCAGCACTCCAGCTATTTAAATGGACAGTTCAATTTGTATCAGCTATAATTTATACTTGCAATATACTATTTATTCGTTCTAATATATATAAGAAAGTAATAACATATTTCGATGCAATTTATTTTTGAATATTTCGATAATTTTTTAGATAGAAATAAAGTTTACTTTTGTATAAAGTGAGGATAAAAAAATGTTATCATTGAGGCCATTTAATAATAATAAATCTATACCTAACAAAATGGTGCCTGTAACAAATTCAAGGGTGCCTGCAACAAATTCAAAGTTGCCAACTGAAATTTATAATCTTCTTATGAAACCTTTAAAGCCCGGTACGAGGACAGAGTCTTTACAGGACAGAGCACAAAGGCATATTGATGCGATTAGAACATGCCTTAGAAGGAGAATGAGCAAACCTGAAATAAAACTAATGCTTGATGAATATGAGAAACGTAATGCCTTAGCCTTGAAGATTATAAGCGAGCTTAAAAAGCAGAGTAATGCAGATGTTCGGTCTCTTCTTAAAAGAGACGGTCAGTTCGAATCTTTTGTAAAAAGAACGAAGGGGCAAAGTTCTTTAGTAAAAAATAACACAGGTGAAATATCAAAAATTGCACTTGAATACAGGGACATAGCTTTTAAACAAAAGTCTAATCAGCAGGAAGCAGCTAAAAACCTTTATGATGTATCCGGTGATGATGATAGTAGTAGACAAGCAATATTACTGCAGATGAATGAGAATAAGCAATTCATACAATCACAGGCAGGCAATCCTGATACATCCGGTGATTATGAATTTGCACAATCGTTGCAGAATAAATCGTTGCAGAATAAAGAGTACAGTAGTCGTACACAATTTCAGCCAGGTGCTGCTGATACATCCGGTGATTATAAATTTGCACAATCATTGCAGAATAACTGGAGCCGTACACAATTTCAGCCAGGTGCTGCTGATATATTCGGTGATTATGGATCCTCCAGGCATTTTACTGATAATAAAAAATCGTCATACAATAGTAACTCAGCAAAACTTTCAGAACTAAAAGCTAATTATTTGAAGAATATTAAAAATTATGCACAGTGTGGCGATCAAGAGCTTGCCACTATCTCAAAGATGATAAATATTAACATTGTAGTGGTTAATAACGGAAAAGTAATGATGCGTCCATATAAATCTCCTATACAAAATAAAGATACAGAGGATGTTTATATTAACTATTGTGACTGGGGACATTATGAACCGTATGAACCTGCTAACAAAAAAAAGATATCACTAGAGGAAGGAGATCTGTGTCCTGGAAGGGTACTTCCAGTGACAAGCCGCAAGTACTCAGGGGACAATAACTGCCTGATGCAGGCGCTTGACAATGCCAGCCCGACAGTAGGGGAAAGATTTAGCAGCGAGGAGCTAGATCTACATAATGGTACGGACGTAAGGCATAAAACAGCGGATCAACAACGAGATCTAGATCTGGACTTTTATGCACCAGACGAAGATATACCATCTCAACGCATTAATAAAAAACAAACTGATTTGTATGAATTGTCAAAAACAGATGATAATATGATAAGAATTAATTATAAAACTTCGTCTGGAAATGAATGGGAATCCGGGGAAATTTACCAGGATAAACAATCAGGCCAGTTCTATAGAAATGGAAAAATTTATGCCTCGGATGACAAAGGTATTTATGAAATAACATATAATAACAATCGGATTATTGAAAAAAAGCAGACAGCTAAGCGTGAACCAGGAAGCAACAGGTTGAATGTTTCGTATAATAAAATTATAAAACCGGCTCCGAAACTGGACAGCAATGAACTATTTAAATCTCTCCGACAATGGCAGCAGGGTGTTAAATCTGAACTCAAGAATATTGATGAAAAATATAAGAACACGACATATGCAAATGCGGGAACCAACTTGAAAAATATGGTGGAGAAATTTGAGAAGGAAATTGAATGTTTGATAAATAACCTGCGGTTTGACCGCTCATATAATGCTGACTTAAATGACGCAATGTCGTTAATAAAAAAGATTGATGACGACCTTCATAACATGCCATATCCAACCCACAGGGATCGTTCAGGTAACCCAGGGCGGGGACTCGCTAAGCACAGGCTTAAGGTGTTAATATTGACTGCACTGACTATAACGTATCCGACCAGGAAACAGCATATCTATGAAAAATATGAAGCATTATCCCCGTTGTATTTAGAACCTGTCCTCAAAGCAACAGAAAATAATATCCTTAGTCATAATCAACAGTGGAAAGCCTGAATCTAACAGACTGGTTGCAGGGTTAAGGTTAGACAGATATTCGGCTGGATTCAGCATATTAAAACTGTACAGTTTTACATAAACAAAGTCATTTGAAAACTTCAGTGTCGGATATTTTACTTTGGAACAGCTATACCAGGCTGTTTTGTGCCAGTACTTTTGATATAAAATTACTGATCGTCTTAGCTTTTCTTACTGCCAGGAAAGAGTTATAATAATCCCAGCTATGCCGAAGTGGCGGAATTGGTAGACGCGCCGGTCTCAAAAACCGGTGGACTCTGGTCCGTGCCGGTTCAAGTCCGGCCTTCGGTACCATAATGATTCAGCTGTCTACATTGATACTGGTAGATACTGTTTCATATAGTTTGATTGGGCCGGGTTCAGATAAGTATGAAATTATATTTAAGAATATTACGTTACATAATCCCATATATACCGGGAGTTTTATTATCATTACTGCTGGCATTGTCGTTTAGTGCAGCTAATATATTCTATTTACCGTTAACAAGAGATATTGTTAATGAACTTTCACATAAGAACCTTGTAAATTTTAACAATCATATCTTTAATGCTGTAATTCTCTACACGATTCTGTTGATATCAAAGCACGGCCAGTACTATATATCTAACTATATAAGTAATAAAATGTCTATAGATATACAAATGGATCTATACAAAAAAATACAGACATTTTCAGCAAGCTACTATTCTAAGTGGAAGCTTGGAGATATACTTACTCGTTTATTTTCTGATGTTGAGAAATCAAGAGATGCTGTCCGAATAATTTTTTCTGATATTATTCCTCAGTTGATAACGCTCACAGGTATTATTTCGTATCTTTTTATAATGAACTGGCAGCTAATGTCATTTTCTTTACTGGCCATACCCTTATCTGTCCTCATTCTTATATATAATGCACGAAAATTAAAAAAAGTTGCCCGCCATGTTCAGAGGAAAACAGCAGATATTACCCATATTGCACAGGAAGTATTATCAAACATCAGAATTGTTCAGGCTTATTCAATGGGAGACCGGGAAATTGCCAGGTTCAAAAGAGAGCGAATAAGAAACTTTAAGGCTATTATGATGAGTATAAAGATAAATGCAGTATTAGAACCAGCTATCTCATTACTCCAGTTTGTAGTTTATGCTTTAGTGATCTGGTTTGGCGGTTATGCAGTTGCAAAAGGCCATATGACTGGAGCAAGTCTTGCCTCTTTTTTTGTTGGAGTTATTTTATTGATTGATCCTGTGCTCGCCCTGTCCAAGGTATATGCTGTAATTCAGCAGGCTTATATTTCGACTAAGCGATTTTATGAGATAATAGATACAGAGTTAACCATCAAAAATGCTCCTGATGCTGTTATACCAGAGTTAATTAGAGGTGATATTTTATTTGATAATGTATCTTTTGCTTATGTTAAAAACGATGATTATGTATTGAAAAATATTAGACTTGAAGCAAAGAAAGGCGAAATAATTGCGTTAGTCGGGATGTCAGGAGTAGGTAAAAGTACGCTTATAAACCTGATCCCCAGGTTTTATGATCCGACAGATGGGGCAGTTATGCTGGATGGTATTGATCTTAGAAAGATAGACCTTAATACTTTAAGATCAAGTATTGGAATCGTGCCTCAGGAAGATATTCTTTTTAGAGGTTCTATAATAGAAAATATTCGTTATGGTTCTCCTGACGCAAATGAAGATGAGGTTTTAGAAGCTGCTAAAAAAGCTAATGCCTGGGATTTTATACAAGGTATGAAATGTCAGCTTTATGCTAAAGTCGAAGATATGGGTCGTAATTTATCAGGAGGACAAAAGCAGCGTATCTCGATCGCTAGAGCAATATTAAGGAATCCCAGAATTCTTATACTGGATGAAGCAACTTCAGCACTGGATTCCGAATCGGAAAAACTTGTACAGGATGCTTTGTATAAACTAATGGAGAACAGGACAACATTTGTTATTGCACACAAGTTATCAACTGTTATGCATGCGGATAATATTATTGTTATGGAAAATGGCAGGATAAAGGAAGCTGGTACTCATAATAACCTCCTCGATAATAAGGGGTTGTATTCAAAGCTGTATGAAATGCAGTTTCAAAAAACAATACAGACAAAATGATTTCCGTTATTATACCTAACTATAACGGTGAATGGCTGTTAAAGAAATACTTAAAAACCAACGTGAGTATATTCAAAAGAAATAAAATAAAAGAAATTATTGTTGTTGATGATGCCAGTTGCGATAATAGTGTTGCTTATCTGGAATCAACATTTCCAGAAGTGAAACTCATCAGAAACAGTAAAAATGCCGGTTTTGCTGAAACCTGTAATAAGGGGGTAAATGCAGCAACCTGTCCTGTTATACTGCTGCTGAATACAGATATGGTTCTAGAAAATTTTGACTACCGGATTATAGAAAACTCCTTTAAAGATCCCTCTGTTTTTGCTGTAACTCCGATAATATATAGACAAGTTACTGACGGCACTCTTAAGGGCAGGGACTTAAGACTGAATGAGTCAATCACTACCGGTTATTTTAAAGGTGGCTGGTTTTCATCTGAAAATGTAATTATGTGTAATCCAGATTTTGAAGCCAGTGATAACATGCCTGTGTTATGGGCTTGTGGCGGAGGATCATTTATTGATAAAGCCAGGTTTATTGAGCTTGGAGGTTTTGATACCCTTTATTCACCATTTTATGTGGAAGATCTGGACTTGTCTTTTAATGCCTGGAAAAAGGGCTGGAAATGTTTATTTACGGACAGGATTATTTTTAACCATATGCATCAGGCTACAATAGCAAATAACTTTACAAAACGTATGATAAATAAAACGCATTTAAGAAACCAGTATTTGTTCATCTGGAAAAATATAGATGATCCTTATTATATTTTGTCACATATAGTTACTGTGGTTTTGAAAATACTGACACTGCAGTGGCAGGATATCAGTGCAGTGTTCAGGGGCTTGATCAGAATAAAGACTTTAATAAAGTCCAGGAAACAAAGGCCTGACAGTATGAGGACTGATAGAGAGGTATTATCTTTTTTTAAAAGCTATAATAACCTCTTAAAAAGTTAGCTGGTTATATGAGTATTTCACTTTCGCCAGAACCAAAAATACTGATTGCGCGTGGAGATGCTCTGGGTGATGTAGTATTAGCTACTGTTCTCATCAAACCTTTGAAAAGAATGTGGCCTGATTGCCGGATCTATTTTTTAGTACAGCAGGAATATGCAGATGTGCTGCGTTCTGTTCCTGAGATTGATGATGTTATTATTGATCTGCTTCCATATGACTTCAAGATTAACGATACATATAAGCTGATATTACAGGCAGGGGCAGTAAAAAAAATTAAATTCGATTTATTTATTGGTTTATGGGAGAAAAAAAGATATGCGGTCATGGCGTTATTTGCCGGTATCCGAAACAGGATTGGGCATGGTATATTTTTTTTAAACAGGCTGCTTTATACGAAAACTGTAAAAACAAAACCTTTGGATTTCAGCCGGCATCAGGCAGAATGGAATCTTTCATTATTAAGCATTTTAGGTATTAATGTTAACTCAGAACCTGTTTACCTGAACCCGGACCAGAATATTTTTAACAGGCTTAAAAAAGATTGTAAGCTGCCTGAAAAAGCTTATTGCTGTTTTAATCTGGATGCTAAAGGATCTCAAAAACGAATAACAGCACGACAAAACGCAGATATAATGGAGTACTTGTTAAAAAAGAATATCCCTGTAGTACTGACAGGCAGGATAAATACCTCGGAATTGCCGGAATGGTTGCTACAGGACTATGAACAGAATCCTTTGATTATTAATACTGTAGGTAAGCTAAGTATTATTGAACAGATGGCTGTTATTTCTGGTGCAGGAATATTTATTGGTCCTGATAGTGGAATCGCTCATATAGCTTCTGGACTAAAAATAAAGTCGCTTGTCTATTTTCTTAACAAAAACCAGAACCCTGTGCGCTGGGGCCCCTGGCGTAATAAAAACAGGATTGTAAAATCGAGACATGCCTGCAGTATTATGTGTGACTCTAATAACTGTACCAGGATGGAATGCCGGATGCTTGATATTAAAGAAGTATATAGATCTATTGATAATCTGTTGCAGGATGATCTTCTTCCTGATGTTGAAGAAGAGAAACTTATCCGTTTAAAGAAAGGATTGAATATTGCCGTAGAAAAGAAGGGCAATGGGCTTGATATTGATGTTGAGGGCTCTGGCTGGGAGATATATGAATTGCCGGATATATCTATCAGGGGTTTAGTTAGATTTATTATCAAACAAAATATAAATCTACTTATATTGAATCGGCGCAGTATATCTATCAAGTATCGTCTGGCCTGTATGATAGCTTCAAATTATATGCATTTCTATCCAGAGATAGATACCAGTCTCAGCGGTTATCTCACAAAAGTATTATAAACTGGCCCACAATAGTGTTCTTGCTATAAAAATCAAACAGGGGTTTTGAAGATATTAGTTCGAAGTTAGATAGTTCTAAGTTCTAAGTTCTAAGTTCTAAGTTCTAAGTTAGATAGTTCTATGTTCTATGTTCTAAGTTAGATAGTTCTATGTTCTAAGTTAGATAGTTCTATGTTCTATGTTCTAAGTTAGATAGTTCTATGTTCTAAGTTAGATAGTTCTATGTTCTATGTTCTAAGTTCTAAGTTGTTTAGTTCTAAGTTATTAATTTATTTTAGAGCTTATAGCTGTTCCAAAGTAAAATGTCCGACACTTAAAGTTCTCAAATGACTTCGTTTATGTGCCGGGTACTTATCAACACTATTGAGGGCCAGTTTGTGAATGATCTATTCATCTGTAAGGTATCTAATATTAATCTGAGAAATGCTATAATAGGCTAATGGATTATATGGACTTTCTTCAACAGTGTGCAGACGAAGCTGATCGGATAGCCTGTCACTATTATAAGAAAAGGTCACTTAATATCATAACAAAAGAAGATAACTCTCCTGTCACACAGGCTGATACGGAAATTGAGCAAACGATTAGAAAACTATCACAGGAGTTTAATCCTGGGATCGAGATAATGGGTGAAGAGTTTGGTTCTTGTCCGAAAGATGCGAAGCTAAAGCTTATAATTGATCCGATAGATGGCACACGTAACTTTGTTCGTGGTATACCATTCTTTGCTACTCTTCTGGCGATTGAGCAGGAAAATAAGGTGACGCATGGTCTTGTCTCTTCATCACAAACCGCTGAACGCTGGTGGGCTGAACGTGGTAATGGCTGTTTCTATAATGGACACAGTATCAGTGTATCTCAGGTAGATGATCTTTCCAAAGCTCAGGCTTTTCACGGCAGCTTATATGGGAGTGAGGCACAAAACCTTACCCCCAAAGTACTTAAGCTTCTTTCAATCACAGATAGACAGCGTGGTTTTGGTGATTACTACCAGCATATGCTGGTATGTATGGGCTGCGGGGAAGTTGCACTCGATTTTGGGCTTAAGCCATGGGATATTGCCGCCCTTATACCTGTTGTTGAAGAAGCTGGTGGTATGATTACTAACCTTGATGGCAGCCTTAGTATATATAAGGGGGATATTATTACATCAAATACACTGCTTCATAATATTACATGCATGATTTTACAATAAAAAGGATACCATTTAACCAGGGCAATCGCACTAAAACATATCCTACCCCTGTCATTTCCTACCCCTGTCATTCCCGCGAAGGCGGGAAACCATTAAATAAATTGTTCGTATAAATCATCCCAATTAGGATTTTGAGTTTGAATTAGATTGATTTTCCACTCTCTTCTCCATTTCTTAATACATTTTTCCCGATAAATA
>JAAEMD010000197.1 GCA_024225875.1 bacterium | reverse complement strand
TTTAGGGAAGGTTTTCATTTGCTCTTCTGTTAGCACCTGCTCTGGCTCTTCTGGCACCATGGTCCATCTAAAGGCATGCTTAGCGCCCTTTTCATCAACCATGTAAAAGGTATGCACACCAAAATAACGTGAAGACACATAAGATGCTGGCGGGTTATGGCTTTGCAGCCAATTAAATTGCCCTAATGTACTCGGGTTTTGCTCTCTGTATGCTTTTACTTTTGCAAAATCTATTTGCCCAGTTTTTTCGTCAGGTACTAATGTACTTAGCAAACCAAAAAACGCTTCTGGGCTGTTCCCTGCAAATACAGGTGTACTTAGCCCTGCAATATTGTGTACATCACCATTTTCTAGTACAAACTGCACCCCCATTCCTCGCGGCGAGCGTGATGTTTCATCAGCATGAGGGTTACCACCGCCCATAGAAAAACGAATATTTGCTTTTGATGGCGCATTAAATAAAGGGCTAATTGAATACTGCTTTGCAGCTTGATTAGGTGTAAATGTGCCGACAGCGCACACCCCTTTGGCGTGACCTTTTCTGATTCCGGGTTGCTTACCTGAAAGCTTTTCGAATAAATTAATAAAATCTTGCCCGTTTACTGATTGCTCAGCAAAACTTGCTGTCGGTAAAACAAGACACATTGCACAAACTAAAGACGTAATTTTTATCATTTATCCATCCTTTAAACTTAGTTCCGACAAAAATGACCAGATAAACTTCAAAATGATTTCACCAAAGTTAATAAATATTTTTACCAACAAAAACGCTACAAACATTTAATAAACTTAGAATATTTATTTAACCACCGTTTTTTTAAAAGCTGCTAACTTTAAATTTAGGATCCGAAAAACTGCTGTGGCGCCCAGCATTTTAAAATAATCCGTGTTTTTAACACGACTATGGCTAGTCCACTTAATCGTAAATTTTGTGGCTTAGTCAAAAACAACAAGGACCTAATTATGGTGAAACAACATAAAAAAACCACTGCAAACGCTGATGTAGATATGACTCCTATGCTCGATATTGTGTTTATCTTGCTGATATTTTTTATCGTCACAGCCTCGTTTGTTAAAGAGCGCGCTATTGAAGTCAATCGCCCTTTAGCAAAACCAAGTCTTGAATACCCTAAAAAACAAGCGCAATTTACTATCACTGAAAATAACAGTATTTACTTTGCAAATAGGCTTATCACACCAGAGCAGATAATCGCTAACCTTGCGTTATTTGCCGCACAATTTGAAATGACCAATGTGCAAGTAACAGCAAGTGAGCAAAGCAGCCACAAAACCTTAGTAACCTTGCTTGATAAAATAAAACAATATCAAGATATACCAATCTCTATAAACACGTCTTTATAACTTATTCCAAAGGGTCATATGACCCTTTTTTAATATTAAAAATAAAAAACCGTCACATCTTTGTAAAAAAGCCACTCTATTATTGTCTGCAACAAATCTGGTCTAGTCCAGATAAATTTAAAAATAAGAGGCTCAACAGATGATTAAACGACGTACACTCAGCACAGCTGTTTTTTTGTGCAGCTACCCATTTTTATCAGCGCATAGCGCTTTTGCCACTGATGCAAAAAT
>JAAEMD010000196.1 GCA_024225875.1 bacterium | reverse complement strand
CAAATGTCTTTTGTATGAAATATATAAAGGTTTATGATACTTTCAGAAAAAGCTTCACAGGGGCTGTCCATCGTAAGTTAAGCCCATCCATATTTATTATAATGTTACTGTTTTTCTTCAGTCTCTCAAGATATTTTTTCTGGTGTGCAGGAATAGTATTTGAGGATTTTCCTTTAGAAAATTTTTGGCAGTATTTAGATGTAAAATGGCTCATGACGAATTTATTGGAGAGCTGCTATTATCTTCATAGCCAGCCACCAACATTTAATTTGTTCCTGGGAAGCATCCTGAAATTAGAACATGACCCTTCTGTATACTTCCATATAATCTACTTAATTTTCGGTTTTATCCTGTATTACAGTCTGTATCAGATTTGCCGATACCTGCGAGTATCATCAGGCTTTTCAATTGTCTTCACCACACTGTTTATTATCAGTCCGCAGGCAATTTTATATGAAAATTGGCTTTTTTACACTTATCCGGTAACCTCTTTGCTCACACTTGCGGCATTATTCCTCTGTAATTTCTACTCTACTCAAAAGAGTTATTGGGGATTTCTGTTTTTTTTTGATATTGCTCTTATTTGTACAATACGCAGCGCTTTTCAT
>JAAEMD010000195.1 GCA_024225875.1 bacterium | reverse complement strand
GTTTCAAGCCTGTCCTCAACAAAATATTTTATATTTTTCTCTAACAAAAAATCTATTTTACCTTCAAAAGATCCCGTGGCAATAACCTCAATTTTGCCAGCCGGAGTTGAAGAGATTTTTGAAATCCAGTCATGAATAGGCTCACCAACAGATCTGGCAGTAATAAACAGAACCTGTCCACCATTTTCAGAAAGTCTCTTTATAACTTCAGGAGCGCCAACATAAGGTTTAAGGGAATAGTCATCGTAGTCTCCCCTCATTATCCTGTCAAAAATATTGATTAGTGTGTCAAGCTCCACATCAAGGCACTCTTCAAGGTTGTATGAAGTAATATCCTCAAGAGATAATCCTTTAATATTATACTCTTTTTCCGCTATTTCAAAAAACAATGACATTGTATCTGCTACAACACTGTCTATATCAAAAGCTATTGAATTTGAATTGATCATAAGTTATTCACATTATTTATATTGTCAAATTATTTGGATTTTCCGCCATTTCAAAAAACAGAAGGTTCCGGCGGTAAACATTATAAGCCAAGCTCCCTGATAATTTTCTTTATATCTTCCCAC
>JAAEMD010000194.1 GCA_024225875.1 bacterium | reverse complement strand
CTGGAATTTTAAAGAAAGTTAATTGTTTTTTTCAAGAATGCGGTTGGGGGATCGCTTACGTAAAAACGCGATTCTAGAGCGTATAAAAGAACATAAACAGAATACCAGTGCCATACTTGAGTTCGCTAATAAACAATAAGTTGAACATAAGGTAAACAGGGATAAGATAAAGGGAACGTGAAACCGGGGTGAAAATCGGCTATCCTCTAAATGGTCAAAAAAGTAAAGATGGTTTATGAATAAAGAGGCCAACAGAATACGTGATATTCAGGATCGTATAAAAGATAAGATCAAAGGGTATTGATTAAGAGAGAATCGTGCCTGACTGACTGATAAAAAAACAGGGTATGCGGTCAGATCCCTGGTGTATTATCAGTATTCAGGCAATCTCTTTCTATAAAAATCATCATATAGAAGATCGCAATACAGGCTCATTTTTTCTTTTGCTTTTAAAGATACTGCAAATTTCCAGAACCCATATAACCTTGTTAACGTAAGTAACCTGTCTGAATGAAGATCCCAGTTAAAACAGTCCTTAATCCTGAAACATGCTGATTCAGATATTTTTTCCCAGTAACTGCCTTCTTTTTCTGATTTTGTTATAAACCATAATATCTTTCTGGCAATACTGTCAGGAACTGTAGGGTTAATTAGAAAACCGTTCTTTTCATCAAAAATGATCTCTGATGGACCACCAAATTTTGTAGCAAAAGTTGGCAGCCCGGAACCCATAGCTTCCAGGATTGTCAAGCCAAATGCTTCAAAAAATGCAGGCTGCACAAAAACACCTCTTTTATCTGCCATAATTCTATATACTTCTGCTAATTCTTCACGCCTTGATGAAGCTCCTATCCCTACCCAGCGCATGTGTTTTTGCAGTTTATATTTTTTGATAAGATCATACATCTTCTTCATTTCCTTTTTTTCTTCCTGATCTTTCGATTGATCGAAACTGACCTTATCTGTTATCAATATTAAATTAGCCTTCTGAATCAACTCTTTATTTGATCCATAAGACTCTATAAGACCTGAGAGATTTTTAATCTTATCAATCCTTGCCATTGAAAAAATTGGCTTTTTATCCTGATTTTCCAGTTCACCAAAAATATATTCTTCCTTTGCATAGAAGACTATTCTTTCCATTTTTTTCTTAATAGTTTCTTTACGCTGCTCATAATTCTTATGAGAAAAGAAAATATTTTCAGGCACTCCAGGAGGTATAACATTAAACTTTGGATGAAACAGATTAATGCCCCTTTTAACATGATATAAGTCAGGCATTGAATATGTCAGGTATGACTCATACTGTCCCTGAGCTTCTTTTGTCCCGCCGATTTCCTGAAAAGTACTTGTGATAATAAATGAAGTTAAGTTCATAGCAATAAGATCCGCTGTAAACTGAAATGAGAAATTATATTTATATTCAAAATCCTCCCACTGCATATCAGAAAACAAATACTTGGATTTTTCCAGAGCATGAGCAATATTACACTGCATAACCCCGGTCTTTTTTGATATGAAACTTGCTACCAGGTTTCCATCAGAGTAATTACCTATCAGTAAATCCGGCTGAGACCCAAACTCCTCAGTTAATTCTTTCTCTACCTCAACAGCATAATCTTCCAGGTAAGGCCATATATGAAATCTGGAAACCCATTTTCTATGGATAGTTCCGTCTTTTTTTCTGAATGGAATACGCAGTATATGGCAGTTACCTGTTCCTTTTACTTTTTCAATCCTTATATTACTTTTAGTACCTTCATTTTCAGGAATTAACCTGGTAACTATTAATATTTTAGGCTTAACATTTGACAGGCCAGCTTCCTTGAGGTTTGAAGATATATGCTTCTCAAGATACTTTACCTGGTCAAGTATATAAACAACCTGACCTCCTGTATCCGGCCTGCCTAAAACATTATCCTGCCCAAACCAGCCGTGGGGTGAAAGAATAGCTATTTTAGATATCATAGGTATTCTGGAAATAAAGTTTTCCAGTGAAGTGGAATCCGGAGAATTAAAACATTCTATGAGCAGCAGCATAGTTTCTCTTATCTTATTAATGGAACTCCCCCATCCAGGTTCAAATCCAAGCTTTTTCATTTCTACAAAAAAGTACCGTTCTTTTTTCTTATTAACAGATTCTGCAGCTAAATCAATCATAAAATTAAGATACTCTATTAACTTATCTATGGATTTTATTTTCTTACTATTAATCAACAACTGTTTTTTTTGTAATGAATGAATACTGATAAAATCAAATAAAAGCTGGTTCCATTTCTCCGCATTTTGAAAAAGGTTACTTGCCAGGTGTCTTGTAAGAAAATTAATCCCGTTTCCAATTTGATTGGAGTCTTTTATTGTGGGCGCATAATCATAAAAAGGCATAAAATCTATTTGAGTAAAATGCGGATTTATTTCTTTTTTACCCGTAATTACTATATCTTTATTTCTCATATACTCTTCTATCGAAATTGATTGTATGGAAAAGTCATGCTCTACTTCTATTTTATAAAAATCATATTTAGCAATATGATACCTGTAAGAAACATAGTATTTATTGTCCAGAATTATCAGCTCATGAGATTTTCTTAAAAATTTATATACATACAAACTTTCACTGTTTTCTATTGCCAGTAAGTTCTTAGGCCTTAAATCATTAAAAAAATTTAACAATTCATTTCTCATTATATGCTTCTTTTTAAGAAGCTTTAATGAAAGCAGGTACTTGGTTAAAATATCGCTTTCTATTCTTTCAATCTCTATCGGTAATTCATTCATAGTTATCTTCAAATAAATTTATAATGTTTTAAACCATCCAGTATAGCACCCGCATATTTTTCTTTTGAAAAAAAAGATTTTTTTAAGCTCTTAAGTTCATTTTGATAATTAGCAACAACAACAGATTTTTTCATTTCCCTTAACATTTCTCTATCATTACCAGAATCTCCAGATACAAGCACATTATCTTCAGAAATATTCCATTTTTTTGCTAAATACTTAATCGCTTTATACTTTGATGCTGAGAAAGGAAGAATATCCAGCAGTCTGTTTTCTGTCACAGTTAAACAGGCTTTTATATGCTTATCTTTTAAAGCTGCATTCATTTTTTTAATCTTTTCATTGTTAGATTCCTTAATATAATAACTTATTTTATAACATCTATTATCTTTCTGGGTCGTTAAAAAATCAAACTGTCTCATTATTTCTTTAATTTTTTCAGGGTCCCATTTATTTTTTAGAGATATCGCCCAGCGATTATCAGAAATCAACCTGCCTGAAAAGTGATAGTATATCTCTGTTCCAACTGAAGAAATAATAATATCAGGCATTGGAACATTATTCTCACTTAAAACCTGTAAAGTAGAGTTAATATTGCGCCCGGTTGCTACACCAAAACCGACCCGGGACCTGTTTTGCTCCAGCCACTCCAAAAACCTCTTCAGTTCTGTTTTATCACCGATTAAAGTATTATCAATATCAGTAATAATAAACTTTTCGAATGAAGCGAATATATCTTTAATTGAGCTATCACTTTTATTTGTTTTGTTAGAAGAAACTATATTCCTGCTTTTTATTATTTTTATTAGTTGACGGCAATGATGCTCCCAGCTGTAAAAGATTTTCACATTATTTATTCCGTTATTAGAAAACTCACTCCATTCTCCCTGATCAGAAATTATTTTCCTCAGTGCTTTGCTGATTTCAGCCGGATCTTTCACATTGACAAGTAAGCCGTTATGGCAGTTCCGAATTATGTCTGCCGGCCCGCCATTATCAGTAGCTACTATAGGAACTCCTGATGCTGCTGCTTCAAGTAAAGTAAGACCAAACGGTTCAATATAAGCCGGATTTATAAATACGCCCCCCAGTTGAGCTGTAAATCTATAAAGTTCCGGTATCTCAAATTCAGAATCGTGTTTTTTAGGGATCGCCAGCTTACCATACAAATCATACTTATCCATAAGAAGAAGCATATCCATCAATATTCTCTGCTCAAACCGGTTCTTTTTAGAGATATCTTTTCTAAGACCTGCAAAAATTGCTAAATTAGCCATAGCCTGAAGCTCTTTATCCAGCCCGTAAGCTTCTATTAAACCTTCTATATTCTTTCTCTTTTCAGGTCGACATATTGTTAAAATCAAAGGCTTGTTAGGTTTTACCAAAAACCGCCGGAGTTCTTTTCTAATTGACTCTCTCATTTCAAGGCTGAGTTCATAAGAACGTAAATATCTAAAATTTCGATCTTTCAAATAAAAATAAGGATAAAATTTCTTTAGATCTATGCCAGGTGTAATTACTTCATAAGTTCCTCTATCATAATTATCATACATCGAATACTGCTGCTCCACCTCCTGATTTGTAGAAGTAACAATCATTCTGGCCTTTTTAATTATCTTGTTTTCAACAGCTATTCTATGACTGAGTTTATAATCAATTTCTATTGATGTTTCATCAACATTGTTCTCTATTAACTTTTTTCTCTTAGGTATACCCAGTGAGTGACCGGTATGAATAAATGGCTTATTTAAAAGCTTTGAAAGCTCCATAGCTACATAACCAGCATCTGCATAGTGGCTGTGGATCAGATCTATCCTTAATTTTTTTTTAATTACCACTTCCAGGGTATTATCAACAAACTCATCGAGATAAGGCCACAACTTTTCTTTTTTGATATATTTTAACCCATAGCTTCTTACTCTAAAGATTTCTGCTTTATCGTTTATAGCTTCAACTGCTAAAGAATAATCTGAAGAGTATCTCTTATCTGAAAATAAACGTGTAACAACATAAACTTTATTTATTTCAGGCTGTCTGCTTAACTCTTTTACATACTCATACACATACTTTGTTTGACCGCCGGTATCAGCATCACGTCCCAGCTCCAGCTTTTTACTCCTTAGCAACCCATGTATATTAACCACTAAAATATTAAGCTTATTTTTCATTGAAAAAATTCCTTTTTTTCTTTTTTGAAATCCATATAAAAAACCTTATCCTTTGGCACAGCACCTTTAATCTGACAAATCCTGGCAGAAAAGTCCGATGCAACGTCCAGTATAGAATCCGGAGGCCTGTTTTTTATTATACCAACAGCTAATACAGCAGCAAAAGCATCTCCTGCACCAACAGTATCAACAACTTTACCATGGCCCGTATTTTTTCTATAAAAAGACCCGTCTTTATAAAGAATACTGCCTTTTGCTCCTAAAGTAAGATTAATATTTCTAATACTGAACTTATTTGATAACTGCTCTATTTTTTTATCATTGTTTCTACTTAGATTATATCTTTCACTTATCATAGCCAGCTCATCTTCATTTAATTTTAAAATATCACAGTGCATTAATGAATAATCAATGATTTCATCACTATAACATTCTTTTCTTAGATTCAAATCAAGAAATTTTAATGCTCTGTCAGAGAAGGCCAGTATTTGTCTAATTACCTTTCTGCTGACTAGACTTCTCTGAGCTAATGTTCCAAAATAGATCAGAGTGTTTTTATTATTAAGTTTAATAATCTTTTCCTTAACATCTTCTTCAAGATTAATATAGTCATATGCAACATCTTTTATTATATCAAAGTTCGGCACTGCCTGCTTATTCAACGAAACTCGTACAGTGCCTGTAGGATATTTATTATCTACCTGAATATGATTTAACGGAAAACCGGTTTTATTTATAAACTCTTTAATTTTTTGACCAGAAGCATCATTACCAATTCTACTGATAAAAATAACATCTTCCAGAAGATTATAAATATGACAGGAGAAGTTAAATGGTGCCCCACCAGTATTCTCATATTTATTTTCCTGGAAAATATCTAATAGAAGTTCACCTGCAGCTAATATATTTTTTTGATTATTATATGACATAATACAAATATAATTATAGCATTTTTGATATACATATGACTATTTGATATACATATGACTATCTAGTTCATAAGTATTGATATCAGAAGCCCGGGGTTAATTTATTTTTTTATAACTATATTAATTAATTTATCAGGAACAAAAATAATTTTCATTATTGCAGTATCTACCAGATATTTTTTAATTTTCTCCCGTTCAAAAGCTGATTTCTTTACAGCTTCTTCCGGCGCACCTCTGGATAACTCCATTTTATCCCGCACTTTACCACTAACTTGAATAACAATAGTAACCACATCATCAACAATCAAAGACTCATCATATTTCGGCCAGGACTGGATATGAACACTATCTTCATATCCAAGATAATGCCATATTTCTTCTGCAATAAAAGGTGCAAAGGGCGCCATAAGCAGCACAAGTTTTTCTACAAATTCTTTTTTAGTACCATTTAAATACATAAAGTTTACCAGCTCCATAAGCCGGCTTATTGCTGTATTATAGCTGAACCGGCTTATATCATCCGTAACACTTTTGATACATTTATGCACCTGTTTTTCCAGTTCTTTATACTGCCCTTTTTTTAATGGATGAGATTTAATATCTGTACATAATCTAAAAACTCTACCCAGGAATCGAAAACTACCTTCTACTGCATTTTCGGACCAGTCCAGGTCCCGTTCAACCGGCGCACCAAATAAAATAAAGATTCGCGCAGTATCAGCCCCGTATTTCTCTATAATATCTCCGGGATCAACTGTATTACCCAGAGATTTTGACATTTTCACGCCATCTTTTAAGACCATCCCCTGGGTCAATAACCTTTTAAAAGGTTCATCAATATCACATAAACCAAGATCTCTTATAGCTTTAACAAAAAATCTCGAATACAACAAATGCAAAACCGCATGCTCTACTCCACCTATATACTGATCTACAGGCAGCCATTTTTCTACCAGCTCCCTGGTAAAGGGCATGGTATTTTCCTGTGGAGAACAATACCTTATAAAATACCATGAAGAATCTACAAAAGTATCCATAGTATCTGTTTCTCTTACTGCCGATTGATTACATACCGGACATTTACACGCTACAAAGTCTTTAACCTTATCAAGAGGATTTCCAGTTCCTTTAAAAACAACATTTGCAGGCAGCTTAACCGGCAGATCTTCTTCTTTTAATGGGACAGTACCGCAATCCTTACAGTATATAACCGGTATTGGGGTTCCCCAGTAACGCTGCCTTGAAAGCAGCCAGTCTCTCAACTTGTAGTTAACTGTCTTTCTTCCATAACCCTTATCTTCAATAACATCAACTATTTTAGATTTAAATTTTTCACTATCCATACCATTATATTCACCTGAATTGATCATAATACCAGACCCGATAAAGGCCTCTGTCATAGAAACAGGATCAAGGGTTTCATTTTCTGGTGTTATTACTACCTTAACAGGCAGCTTATTTTTTCTGGCAAACTCAAAATCACGCTGATCATGGGCCGGAACTGCCATAACTGCACCTGTTCCGTAATCCATTAATACGTAATTAGAAATATAAACTGGATGCTCCTCACCTGAGTAAGGACATATAAAATATTTACCCGTAAACACGCCTTCTTTAGGCTTTGTCTCATCTGTTCTTTCTATCTTCGTTTCTGTTCTTACTTTCTCAAGACAGGTCATAACGTCCTTTTCATATTCAGTTCCTTTAACCCATTCTATGACCCTGGGGTGTTCCGGTGCTAACACCATATATGTAATTCCATATACAGTATCAGGCCGGGTAGTAAAAACCTTTATTATCTCTTCTGAGTCTCTGACCTTAAAAAAAAGCTCAACCCCTGTAGATTTACCAATCCAGTTCTTCTGCATTAAACAAACCTTTTCCGGCCATTCTTTGAGTTTTTCAATATCAGACAGCAGCTCTTCAGCATAATCAGTAATTTTAAAAAACCATTGTTCCAGTTCTTTTTGACTTACACTGTCTTTACAACGCCAGCATTTCCCATTTTCAACCTGTTCGTTTGCAAGCACTGTCTGGCAGGTTGCACACCAGTTTACAGGGGCTTTCTTTTTGTAAGCCAGCCCTTTCTCATAAAATTTAAGGAATAACCACTGGTTCCATCTGTAATACTTATCCAGACATGTAACAACTTCTCTGCTCCAGTCATAACTAAAACCAAGCCTGACCTGTTGCTTTCTCATTTCCTCGATTCTATCAAGTGTCCATTTTTCAGGATGGGTATTATGATTTCTGGCAGCATTTTCTGCAGGCAGACCAAGGGAATCATACCCCATTGGATATAAAATATTATAACCGCTCATCCTCTTAAACCTTGCCAGAGTATCTCCAAGGGTATAGTTTCTGACATGCCCCATATGCAGCTTCCCGGATGGGTAAGGAAACATTTCAAGAATATAATAGTCTGGTTTTTCGCTTTGATCCAGAGTCTTATAAAGATCCCGGTCCTGCCAGTCTTCAAGCCATCTGTTTTCAATTTTATCTGGTTTATAATCCATCACTCAACCCTTTCCACGTTTATCATAGCATCACCCAGGTTTTTATCCGTTTTTGAAATTTGAAGTTTCAAAAATAATTATGCTATATATCAGGCTTTTTTAAAAGTCAACACCACCAGTATACCTGCAGCCGGGTTGACTTATCATTATTATAGTTCAGATTTTAATCTTTTACTTTATGGCAAAGCAATGATATAATGCAGGATTCTCAAAAAGAATAAAAATGGAGATAAGTAAACTTTGTATACATTAAAACTGCTGAAAAGCAATAATCGTTATACCTTAGAATTACGTTCATAAAATATTTATGTTATTAAATTTAAATAAAGTTATTTCCTGTAATCAGGGCTTTAATCCACAATTTATATCTATTGAATCTGAGCATGATGAATCTAAAAAAGAAAATCAAACCTTTCTTCAACTATACAATCAATTTCAAGCCTTAACACAAAGCAGCAACTATAAAAATAAAGAACTGTTCATATCCTTAATTTTTTCTAGTTTATTCCTGTACAACAACAAACCATCTAAAGCTCTTTTAAATGTTTTTTTTACAGGTCACTGTCAGGATATATTTAAAAAATTATTTGGACAAAACTTTGAAAAAGGCATGAAGGTTCTAAATACAGTGCTGGCAGCTTCAGGGCCGATACAGACTTTATTATTGACACATGTCCACAAAATAGCTTCCGCTGCCTCTGCTTCACTTTGTAAAAATAATCTGGTTTCGGAAAAAACGCTAATGGAGTATACCCCCTGCGCTCAAATCATTATTAGTAGAATTGCAGGGCCCTTATTATCCAGTATAAAAATCAATGGTTATTCCCTGGATTCACTGGATAATAACTGTCAAAATACACTTAAGCAATATTTTAAAAAGCCTTTCAATGTCCTGTCTGATATTCTATCTGGAGGCAAAATAACTGACTTTAACCAGTCATTGTTAATTACAGAATCTCCCCAAAAACTTAAAATGATCGATTTTTGCAACCATGATAACAATAGTACGATTCATGCTGCATGCAGAGAGTATAAAGAAAAAATAGAGAGCAGTGATAATATCTGGGATCCGACTGTATCTCATAAAGATTTTAGAAACTGCAGTGACTGGGACATTTTTAATTTACGTACTAATGAAACTTGTCCAGACGCCAGCATCATAGACCTTTCTAATTCAGAAATCAAAATTATATCTGATTCAATTAGACCAGTCCGTTCATCATCAATGGTTATGAAATTGAATTTAAAAATAGAACTGAATTCAGAAACTTTTTATTTAAAGACTCTGGCAACCGGACACAAAAGATGCAACCCCGGAAATCATTCAGACTGCACATCCTCAAAGAAATATATCAATAACGCCTGTAAAAATAATTTAATGTCTCAGGTTATGCTTGCTGCCACCAGTATTAATATCCCGAATATTACTGTATTCAAGTATGGTTCTGAATACTATGTCGGTTCAAAGGAGTTAACGGGTTTCAAAACAGTTTTTGAAAGCAGTTTTCCCTACCCACTGGCTAATATCCCAAAAGAAGCAAAAGATGCAACAATTTTTTTGAAGTTATTTTTCGCAGAGATGGATGTTCATAGTGACAATATAGGTACAGTAAATAATAGTTTTTATTATATTGACGCTGAAAAAGACCCGACACATTACATCTCTAACCCGTTTTTTGATTTTAGTCCCACTAATTATAATATCTATGTAAAGAATAATGATAACGATTTTAAAAATGCCCTGAATATCTTGAAAAAGATTACACCTGCTCGTGTTTATGATGCACTAAAATATATTCCTGACTCTAAAAATAATAAGAAAGCCATGATAAGTAACTATAAATATAAACATAATAAACTTAATGATTTGTGCAGTCATTCAGATCAAAAACAAAGCTGTTATCAACAGTTTCAAATGATGAATTTTGATCTAATATGCAAAGACTACATACAAACATCTCAGTATCAGGAGAAACATAACATTAAAAGTCGCTTTTTTCTCCAGTCAATGCACTATGTATTATATACAAATATCAGTCCCTGTAATACTACGCTAAAGAAAACCCATTTTAAAATAGTGAACTAACTGCTTTAGCGTTGATAACTCCTCATATATAGCTGGTACAAATTGAAGTGTCCGTTTAATTACATAGTGGATAAAAATATATAGACTCAATTATTGACTTGTCTCTTTATCAGAATCATTTATCATCTTAGTGTACTGATCTACACCCAGCTCAGATTGCAATGCTGTTATTTCATCACTATTCAAATTTGATTTTATAATTGTAGTAGTAAAAAGATCGAGACCAAAGTCATTTTTATTGCTCTCCTGTAGATAAACAGTATATTCCCAGCCATGTTCTTTTAAAATATCGATTTTCTGTTTTAAACAGATCGTTTCTGTGCCCCCAGTACTGTTGTGAAAACTAATTGATTTTAGCTTAAAATCATTATTATCCTTTTTCATAGTTAAGTAATTAACTATCTCAGGTAATACTTTATCATCACAATCGTGATTGTAAATTTTCAGTATTTCTACATCTGAAAACACCCTGTAAATAACATCTAAATCGATAGTATTTCCGGGAGAATTAAAAAAAAGTCTGGTCATATTTGTTGCTAATGTCCCGTAATTAAGAGTCAGCTTTTTTGAGCCATTCATATTCTTCAATGCTAATATATTAAACTTTTTAATTGCTTGATATATTTCTACTATTTTCTGCCAGGTAGCTACGCGATCATTATTATCATTATTAT
>JAAEMD010000193.1 GCA_024225875.1 bacterium | reverse complement strand
GTTTCAAGTTTCAAGTTTCACATTAAATCTTTCTGGAAAAATTCAAGTACCGGAGCCAGATTCTTTTCAACAAAACTTTTACGGTTAACTATCAGGCAAAGATCCGATTCAATATCCCTATCCCGGTGAGCAATGGGCTGAAGCCCCATTTTATGAAGGTCGTCCTTATTGTCAACAGCAATAAGAACAAGATCCGCGTGTTCAGGCGGATATGCTTCAACGCTTCCCCAAGCTGAAAATATTTTGAACTTTCTCAGTTGGTTGCGGATAGCAAAGTTTTCCGCAAGATTCGGATACTCACTGATAATGGTAACAAAACCGTCTGTCCTGTGAAGATCGTCAACAGATTCAATGTCTGAGTTTAAACCGGAACAAGTATATACTTCTTTTTTATCCAGGCCCAGGCGTTTAAATACATGGAGTTTTGCTGCCCTGTACCTGCTTGTGTGTTCCTGCACCCAGTACATGCCGCAAAAGCCGATATCGTAATTTCCGGTTGCTATCTGGATTGCCACATCTTTTTCTGCCATTATTTTTGCACGGACATTTACTGGCAGGTCTTTTATTTTCAGCCTGTATGTGCGGTTGTTTGAATTATAATCTTCAACCGGAAATCTGACTTCGTCAAGAAGTTTTGCCAACGGTTCCATAGCACCTCCCTTGGGAAGGCACATGCTAATTTCATCAGTCATTAATTCACCATGTTATTGAATATTTTTCAGAGGCACTTTGCCTGCTTAATCTGTACCAATAAACACAGTCTTATTTTTTGTGCAAGAACTTTTTTTCATCGTTTTGACATTATCAGGCGACCCATCTTTTATACAACTAATAGTTACAATTATATTAATAGATTATCATTATCTGTTTTCAATTTTGTATATTGACAGCTTATGCTTTAAGGTTTAATATAATTAGTTTCAGACAATTAATTAAGGGGCCTGTATTATTTCATAATCTCAGCAGATCGAAATCCCCCTTTGAAGCACAGTAGGTTTTATAACTCTCAATCATTAAGGAGTATATTATGAATAAAAAATGCATCCTGATATTATTATTTATCATGCTGACTGCAAGCCAGGTTTCCGGTGAAGTAAATCTGAGCAAGCTTGTTGAAAAAACTCAGCCTGCTGTTGTCACTATTATAACCTATGATAAGAAAAAGAATGTTACAGGCATGGGAACCGGTTTTTTTATTGACAAGAAAGGCCATCTTATTACCAATTTTCATGTTCTTGAGGGAGCTTACTCTGCTAAAGTAAAGGCTCATAACTCAACAACTTATCCTGTTTGGTCAGTCATTGCCGAAGATGAAAAAATGGATATTGTCAAAGTGCTTGCAGGCATACCTGAAACATCTTATGATTCGGTAAAAGTAAACGATAAATTACCGACTGTAGCTGAGCGTCTGGTTGTAATCGGCAGTCCTATGGGGCTTGAACTAACTGTCAGTGAAGGCATTGTATCTGCTGTGCGCAGCATAGAGGAAATCGGGAATTTTTTCCAGATGTCTGCCCCGATCTCAAAAGGTTCCAGCGGCAGTCCTGTGATAAATATGAAAGGAGAAGTTATCGGTGTTGCCACTTTTCAGTTTGTAGAGGGACAGAATCTTAATTTTGCGGTCCCGGGACAGTATATTTCAGGTCTCAAAAATATGAAAAATCCCGAATCAGTCTCTGCCTGGAATCACAGGATAAGAAAAGAACTGGAAAAAAAGCAAATTGAAGAATATGATGATGATGATTTATTTGATTACACTGAATCTGAAAAAACAATATATATCATTCATTTAAAAAATGGGAAAATTATTAAAACAGATAAGATGTGGGAAGAGTCAGAAATGATCAAAGTCAACAGATACGGATCTGTTGTCGGATATGCAAAAGACAGTATAAAACGTGTTGAAGAAACAATAATTAATAAGACTGATGAAAATCATATAGCTGCCTATTATAAACCTGAAGCATCAGTAAGAAATGTTAAGAGCAGCTCTCGTTTATATGGAATATGGTATGATTACAAAAATTGGAGAAGACATTATCCGGGTAAAAAGGGGGTTGCAGAATTCCATTTTAAACATAAATACGATGGTGCATACGCAGTGGCCATTCTTGAATCTGAAATGATTCCAATGCCCACTTTTATAAGGAAAGTTATTACTAGCGCGATAGAATCTGGTCCTGATGCGAAGATAGTATATAAAGACAAACGCATTATCCAATGATACATTTAGGTTATTTATGGACTGGCAGAGTCGGATCACTTCAGTTTATCACATATACACCAAAAGAATATTATGCGGAATTTAAAAGAGATATGATAGATTTACTAAATGGGCTGGTTATAATGGAAAAATAGGT
>JAAEMD010000192.1 GCA_024225875.1 bacterium | reverse complement strand
CAGGCCACCAGAAAACGTGTTTGAAGCAAAGCAAAGGCGTATTTGTGAACTGGTTCGGTTGCTTGATGATGCCAAGACTGTTGAGGAGGCACGAAAATTGAGGGATGAGGCTTCGGTTTTGTTTGATGAGGTGGGGGATTTGGAGTAGGGGAAAACTTGCAATTAGTGCTTTACTTCCCAAAAGTTGTCAAAAAAAACAAGAAAATTATTAAGCGTCTTGCTAAATAGTCACCAAATGAAACTTTACAGAAATTTTTGGCAGCGATATTTTTTTGAAATTTGGGTTGCGGACGTTAGCTCGCTTTAGTATATAATTAGAGTAAGATCGATATAATAGATGTTTATTATGCTATAAAGTATTTTATGAGAAAGAAGAAACAATATGACTAACTTAAAATGGAATACAGTTGTTGTAGGCCATTGGAACCCTGCCATTTTGACTCCAAAAGGAATGGCTTCCTTAATTTTTGATAAAGGGCCAAACGAACCAATAGAAATACTTGTACCTTTTAATGTTATGGGTCCTCATAGGCTAAAAAGTGAAGGTGTTCTCGCTTCCGTAAGTCAAAATAAATTGTTTATTGAATGTGAGCAAAATAATTGGGAGACGCTTGAAAAGTCAAAAAAATATTGCTGTAAGGCTATTGCTGAATTACCAAGGACTCCTTTGATAGCTGCAGGCTTTAATTTAAATTTTACATTACAAGATGAGGATGAGGATGAGGGTTTCCTCTCCTCTATAAGCAATGACTTTTTAGATAATAATATATCTGATGCAGGTTTAGAAATAATAAAAAGGAATATCCATAGATCATTTATATGGAAAAGTGGAAATATAAACCTTTCTCTCGAAATGAACTCAAACGATTCTAATATCTTAATAAATTTTAGTAAAACTTCAGGAGATGTAACAGAGCTTAAAGATTGGCTTAATACCTCAGTAGATAGTGTTAAAGAAATTACGAAAACTATAATGTGTAATATTTTAAAAATATATGACAAGGATGATTTTAATGAAAAGTATCTTTAATAATAAAGATCAAAACACATATATAAAAAATGATGAAAATATTAAGTATAGTTCCGCTAAGTGTATAGAAATATCAACTTTAGAGGACACACAGTTACCTTCTGAAAGTGTGCAATCTATCTCAGCTAGTAAGGCTGATGAAGAAGGATTCGTAAAATTACGTATCGCTCCAAGAGAGATGTTTGACAATAAACCCAATTCGTCAACTAAATAAATCTTAGATAATTATTATGCATTGGACTTATGAAGAATATTCTAAAGAAGATGACTTATGTCAGGGAGATATTTTAGAACCAATAGACAAGTTAAAAGCACTTTTTGAAAATATACTCCCTAATTTTACAGAATCCCATTATAGAGGTTTTTTTTTATTAACTCAGTCCTGTGATATGGCAAGAAGAGATAGTGGTGAATATAAAGCTACACATATCAATTTGGCTGCAATATACTCATTGCAAGATGTTATTAATAATATTTTAAAAAAGGACTTTGCTTGCTTAATTCCAGGAGTATATTTTGAATATAAAAAAAAGACGTTTAAGCAAACGATTCAGCGTCTTATAAATCAAAATGAAAAAGATTTAGGTTTATTCTATTTACATAAAGATGCAGATTCAGGCATTGCATATCCTTCTGCTGTTATTTTAAGTGTTCCTATATCAGTAAGAGCAAATGAGTATTATGAAATTTTACAAGAAGCACGAATGGGTAGGCTTTCAAAAGAATTTCAAGCCAAGTTGGGCTGGATGGTTGGGTACCTATATTCAAGGGTTGGAGTTCATGACTGGAAGGAGGAGGGGAAGAAGAATAAAGATGTGGATTTAGAAAAAAAAATAATGGGTGATATAATTAATAGTTTACAAGAAGAAGAGCCTCTTTGGATTGAAAATAGAATTTATAAAAATATAAAGAAAAAATATCCTTGGCTTGAAATTTTATCAACAAATGATCAAAAAGAAATAATAAATAGATTTTTACCACCACCTCTAAAAGACGAGATTGTAAAAATTGTAGTTGATATTATAAAAAACGCTATAAAGATTAAAGACAATGATCTTAAAAATATAGAAACACGCTTAATGAATAATCCTCGACTTAAAGCTCAAGTGAAGAGAGTTAAATAATGGCTTTTCTGAGTTACTACCCAAAACAAGGCAATCAACCCCACCAACTATTTTCTGAAAATTAACAATAAGCACTGAATCAATAGAGTTTTCCTTCAAGCGTAACTATTATAGGTTTTGTATGTTACTGGAGATGGTTGAAAAGCTGGTAATGTGACCAAAAATAATTCGATATGATTAATTAGCTATATATTCTACCAGCTTTTCAAAACTTGAATATAAGGTTTCAACCTGATAGCAACTTTCGAGTTTAAAAGCTACAAAAAAACTACACCACTGGATGTAAAAATTTATAAGCGTAACACTGTTACTATTATAGGTTTTGCATTTTTGGTTTGTGTTACTGGAGGTGATTTGAAAGGCTGGTAGCTAAGTACGCGTTTATTTAGATACCAGCCTTTCAATACTTCATCAAAATAAGGCTTCAACCTGATAGCAGATATCGAGCTTAAAAGCTACTAAAAAACATCCTCATAGTGAATCTGCTCAATGACCGGTATTAATCGATGAAAAAGTTATGTAACTCCAGCACAAAAAGTGAATATGTTCAAT
>JAAEMD010000191.1 GCA_024225875.1 bacterium | reverse complement strand
TTTTTTGCTGATCTGTAAATGATGGCTACTATCATATCCTTAGATAAGCACTAACTAAACTTAATTGATTATTAACATGTATGGCTACATTGAGAAATAACTTAGGCTCGATTTGTGACTGCACTATAAAACAAAATCGGTTAAACGGACAGTTTAATTTGTACCAGCTATAGATCTGTCCCCCCCTGTGCAGTTATTCCGTTTTCTTTAGTATAGACCTGATTTTTTATAAAATTAATTATATGTTTCATTAAGGGATATAAACAATTTAATATTGGTTGTTATTATATATTTCATAATAAGATAAATTGCAGGTGTTGTGTTGTCAAATTGTAAATGGTATTGATTTAGTATAAAATTTTTATATGCATGAAAATACGACATTTGGAGATTTTATACGCACTGCACGCAAAAAAAAACGTAACCTTCCTCTGGCATGGCTTTCCAGGCAGGTTGGTATTTCACCAGCTCAACTACTGCGTATCGAGGAAAACAGGGTAAGTATTTACCCTGCTGAAAATTTTCTGAATAAACTGAGTATGGCTTTAGGTGTTGAGTATGAAACTCTGGTTGATTTACTTTATCATCATAAAGCAGGTAATACGGAAGCAGCTGACAGCTTACAGGAAATACCGCTTATTCCATGGGAGTTTTTATCTAATATTCAAAATATTAGTCCGGAAGCAATTGCTAAAGGCTATATATCTGTTCAAACGGACAATAGCGAGCATTCGGTAGCAGTCAGATGTCAAACTGCTAAATGGCAGCCTTTTATTAACGAAAACGATATTATAGTTTTTTTGATTAACATGGATCCGGAAGAAGATAATTTTATTATGAGTACTGCTGGTGAAGGTGAATGTGATATTCTAAGGGTTTCAAAACAGGACAAAAAGCTTTTTCATTTTCCAGCATTTACTGCTTTTCAGCAGTCACAGCCGTTATCTGACAATGATAATCGTAGTATTATTGGGGTAGTGGATCAGGTTATAAGGTTGTATCGTGACGAAAGTTGTTTTATCTCCTGTGGTTAGTTTGAGTGGCAGGTTTTTCTGCTTATTATATCTATTGCTGCTTAACCTGGCTTTTTTTTAATATTAGAAATGATCAGGTAGAAGGAGTTATAATACAGATCGAAGATGCGGGTACTGGTATATCTAAAGAGAATCTGGAAAGGATCCGAGACCAGTTTTTTACAACCAGATCAAAAGCAGATGGCCGAAATGCCGGGCCTTGTATGCCGTTTGTTTATCAGATAGTAGAAGGTCATGCCGGGCTGGTAGAAGTATAGTCTGAGCCTGGGAGCGATACTGTTATCAGGCTGTATTTTTCTCTGACCTGAACTTTAACTAACCTGCGTTTTGGATAAGCAAAGGTTAAAAAGGCAAAGAGAGTTGAGTGAAATCAATTTTAATAATCAAGATATTTCCATACAATATTTTTTTAAAAATTTACGATTGTTTAAGTGATTCAGCAGCTAAATAAGTGACTGTGGGGGAAGCAATACAGCTGTTTTGTATAAAAGCAAAAGAAGATGGAGGTTACATATGGTAAGTATAGGCTCTGCAGATAATGTTAGTTCCGGTATTAATAAATCTGGTGTAAAGGGTGCAGGTGAAATCCATAATGAAGGTGCTGGTGATTTTGATAAGATTCTTGAAGAACAGATAGAATCTACAATAATTCCTGATAACTTGAAAGAAGCAAAAGAAAATATCAGTAAAGGTAAGCCAATGTATCGTGCGGAAGTTGCTAAGGTATCAGCTTCTTTTTATAAGTTTGGTATGGAATATATAAAAGAAGGTGGAAAAGAGACGGTCTCTTATAAGGCAGCTTATACGTCTATTACTGCTATGTTTGGCCTGGTAGAAAACTATGGCAGTGAAGATGCCCTGAATGGTTTAAGCGATTTCTGGCAAACAGTAGACGAGACTTCGAATGTATTTACTCTTCTAAGAGAGCAGTTTGGAAGTTTTATGGGCAAAGACACCCTGCCTTTTAAGGGTTTAAAAAATTCGATGTCTAATTTATTAAATACAGGGGAAAAACTGATTGAATCAACAAACACTTTGAAAAAGAACCTTCGTGAGCTTGCTATAAAAATGGAAGACCCTTCTAAAAGAGAAAAGTTATTAGAAATAATAAATAAATATCTGGAAGAAGCAGAAGAAGAAAAGCAGGAAATTAAAGAAGAGAAAATTGAGTACGAAAAGCTGGAAATGGAAAGAATGAAAGCTGAAGAAGCTCTGAAAGCAGAGATTATGGCAGAACAAAATACAGCTTAAAAAGGTTGTGGCAGGATAAGTATAATGAGCGACAAGATGAATGTTAGAAGAATAAACGGACTTGAAAAAGTAAGTCGTATCAGTAGCTCTGATCAAATTGATTTTACTTTTCATAATATGCCTGAATTTGAGCATGTTTTAGAGCAGCAGCAGGATGAAAGTAATAACTCTGATGCCTTGATTGAAGCTAAAAGAGCTATAGAAAGAGGCGACCCTATGACACATTTTGAGGTAGCTCGTTTGGCTGAGATCTTTTATCAGTACGGTATCAATAATATTAAATCAAGATCAGTATATAATGATAATAATGTTAAAGCAGTTATATTTGCCTTGTCCGCAATTTTTGGGTTAATTTATAACTATGGCCATGAAGATTCTGTGAGTGACTTAATTGATTACTGGGAGTTGTTGCCTGACCATTCTCCGCTCCTGATAGTTCTACAGTCAAGGTTAAGGGATCTTTTGAAAACAGAAAGGATGCCGTTTAAAGGTATTTGTAACGCTGCCTCAGGTATTAATGTGGCATTTACGCATATAACAATGAAGATCAAGTCCAGGTTATATGAACGAATAAATAAAATTGTTGATACAACCCGCAGGACAAGATTATTAAAAATTTTTAAGTCTGTTATATCTGAGTTTAATTATCCTGATGGTGCTAATAAACAAAACTGGAGCTATCCACTATCCGGTTTGCAGCAGAGAGGTGACAGGGATATCAGGTACAGATTTTATTAATAACACCTGGCAGCCTTTAAGATAGTCAGGAAAATTATCTTTTAGAATATAAACAGCCGCAGTAGTTCTGTTTGTAGAAGTTTTCTTTTTTAGCAATCTGAAACATTCTGATCGATCCACCCTTTTTGCGCCAGTTATTGCGCCAGAAGGTAAGGCCGGGATATGCAGCCGCAGCATTTAGTCCGGATAAACAGACATCTTCAAAATTTTTTTGCCTTGATATTGCCAGTGTAGTAGAAATAACATCATAACCATTATTATAAGCATAGCAGGCAGTAGTTTCCAGTCTCATATCAAAACAAACCAGGCACCGTTTCCCTCTTTCCGGCTCTTGCGTTAAACTCTTAGTTCGATTAATCCATTTATCAATATCGTATCTACCCTCTACGAACAAAACCCTTTTCCTGTTACAGTAATTTTTAACAGCAGTTTTCCTTTTTTCATATTCTTCTTCTGGTTGAATATTAGGGTTATAAAAAAAAAGTGTATAATCAATCATAGCTGATTCCAGCTGTTCAATAATAGATCCACAGCAAACACAACAGCACGCATGCAGCAAAAGACGTTTCCCAGGTAATTTTAAATCCATAAACCCACTCTTATTAAGTAATTAACAGCTATATATATAACTACAGCTATAATCCAGTCTGGATTATAATATATGATCTTTATTGATGAAATACCCGGTAATATATAAATGGTTGATTTTTTTGCCGTTCGATAAGGCAGGGACGTAAGTCAGCCCTGTTTTTTTCAGATGGCTTTGCTCAGACTTGTCATTATTTATATAATATTTTTTATGATATAAATTCAGTATATATAGCTGTTCCAAAATAAAATGTCCGCCACATAAGTTTAAACGGACAGTTCAATTTGTACCAGCTATATTTATGTTTTACTGGTATTTCAAAACATGGATAAGTATATTAATGGCGTATTAATTCTTCTAAAGAAAGGGGGTTTGTTTAATGGATAAAAAAAATATTTATGAAAAGAGCCAGTATTATCTGCAAAGGCTGTGTTCAGAAATACCGAACCGCAGTGTTGCCAGTGAGGGAAATATCAGGGCAGTCAATTTTTTTGAAAAAGAAATAATATCATTTGGCTGGGAGGTTAAACGGCAGTTTTTTGAAGCAGTTGACTGGAAAGATGAAGGATCCTGTTTAAGGGTGAATGGCAGGGATTTTCAAATCTTTACCGGTCCTTATTCGCTGGGTTGTGACGTAGAAGCTCAGATTGTAAGTATTGCTGATATTAAAGATCTACAGCAGAAAGATATTAAAGGGAGAATCGCTTTATTATATGATGGGATTGCTAAAGAACAGCTTATGCCGAAGAATTTTGTTTTTTATAACCCTGAAGAGCATAAGAAAATTATTTCACTTCTTGAAAAAGGCAGGCCTGCAGCAATTATTTCTGCGACAGGCCGGAATCCCTCTCTTGCCGGTGGAGTATATCCGTTCCCTTTGATTGAGGATGGAGATTTTAATGTGCCATATGTTTATATGACTGAAGAAGAAGGTGCCGAACTTCTTCTTCTGGCAGGTGAGCAGGCTTTTTTGAAGTCAGGATCGAAGCGTATTGCAGGTTATGGCTGTAATATTATTGCCGGGAAGGGTAGTGGTAAACGTATTGTAGTAACGGCCCATATAGATGCTAAGAAAGGTACCCCGGGCGCTATTGATAATGCAACAGGTGTTGTCACTTTGCTGTTACTGGCAGAACTTTTAAGTGATTATGATGGAGATAATCAGATCGAGATAGCAGCCTTTAATGGTGAAGATTATTATTCAGCTCCTGGACAAATGACTTATATTAAGGAGAATCACAATAAATTTGATGATATTTTACTTAATATAAATATTGATGGCCCAGGATATAAAGAAGGTTGTTCGGCCTTTTCTTTTTATGATTTGCCTCAGGCAATAGAGAGGAATATAAAAGAGGTATTAAATGATTTTAACGACATAACTGAAGGGCCAGGATGGCCGCAGGGAGATCACAGCATTTTTATTCAATATGGTTGTCCTGCTATAGCTGTTTCTTCAAAGTGGTTGACTGATAATATGGATTCTCAGGATATTACCCATACTCCAAAGGACAATATTACTATTGTGGACTGTTATAAGCTTGTTGATATTGCCAGGGCCCTTAATCTTTTTATCAGGAATCTATAACACTGTGTGGTATCTTTATTCGGGAGTACCTGACAGGTAGTTTACTGATAAAATCATAGCTGATAGTTCAGCCTTACAAAGCTGAAAATAATTAAAATAATAAAGGATAGTAAAATGTGTACACTGAGAAATCTTCTTGAAAAAAATAAACAGTGGTCAGAAAGAGTAAAGAGTTCGGATCATAATTTTTTTATAGATACAGCAGGACATCAAAACCCGGAATATTTATGGATCGGCTGTTCTGACAGCCGGGTCTCGGCAACGAATATAGTAGATGTGCAGCCGGGTGAGATGTTTGTTCACAGGAATATAGCCAATATAGTGCTGGATACTGATCCTGGCTGCTTATCTGTTATTCAATATGGAGTTCAGGTACTAAAGGTTAAACATATTATAGTATGTGGACACTATGGCTGTGGTGGTATTAAAGCTGTTATAAATGATGATGTGGAGGGAGTGATTTCTGTCTGGCTCCAGACCGTAAGAGATCTGTATATAGAAAATAAAGATAAAATTAATGTTTTTAGTAATCCAGATGCCAGGGCCGATCTTTTATCTGAAATTAATGTTTTGAAGCAGGTAGAAAATATATATAAAACTGAAGCTGTTCAAAAAGCATACAGGTCTGGCCAGGAACTGTATATCCATGGCTGGATCTATGATCTTAAGACCGGTACTATAAAGGACCTTAATATTTGTATAGCACAATAATGCTTTGATCGCCTGTTTATTGCCAGTGCCTGCCTGAGCCGGTCAGTAAAGTAACAGCAGTTATGTAGTACAGGTTTTTTATAATCTGAAAAACTGGTTAGTTTTGAGACAGCTCAAACATCTCTCTGAAAAATCCGGCTTTATATTTTCGTACATTTTCATTTATATAACGTATAGACGGTATTTTTTGTTTTTTCAGCCACGATACAAATGCTTTTTCACCTACAGCATCTAATGTCTGGTTAATAATGGCTCGTTTTCCATCAATGGTTAAGGCAGGCATGCCTGATAGTATTGTTTTTTTGTTTTTTTTGTTCATATATTTATTGTACCATCTATTTGTCGGGTTTTTCTCCATAATATTGATAGTAATTGACCTGAATTCGTCCGTTATACAACTTTCGTACACGGTCTGGATATGTTCTTTTGAAATATTCTGGAAACATTTCGTCTGCTGTTAATATATATATTGACCAGCCCTTCTTTTTTTTGAATATTTTATTAATGTCGATATATATATCATTAATTTTTTTGAAATCTGATATTCTTATTCCGTAAGGAGGATTTGATATAACTATTCCGTACTGCTTATCGACCCATAGATCTTTAATGTCCTGTTTTTTAAAAATAATGTCCTCTTGAACTCCGGCTTTTCTGGCATTTACTAAACAGGACTGGATATTTTTTTCATTTATATCATAACCTATTATCTGAAGTTTTATATTAGAATCAACCGCATTAAGAGCATCTTGTCTGATCTTTTTCCAGATGTTCCTGTTTATCACAGGCCACTGCTCAGAAACGAACTTTCTGTTTATTCCAGGAGCTATGTTTCTGGCGATCATTGCTGCTTCAATCAGGATCGTCCCTGAACCGCACATGGGGTCTATTAATAATCTTTCTTTGTTCCAGAAGCTTAGTAACACAAGTGCTGAAGCCATAGTTTCTTTAAGAGGGGCTTCATTAAACTCTACTCTATAACCTCTTTTATGAAGACCTGGCCCGGAAGTATCGATTGTCAGTGTGGCTGTATCTTTTAAGATCGATATCTGGATTGTAAAATCAGGACCTGTTTCTTTAAACTGTTCTGTTTTGTATTTTTCTTTTAATTTTTCTACTACTGCTTTTTTTACAATAGATTGACAGGCTCTGATACTGCCAAGTTTTGATTTTACTGATTTGCCTTTAACAGTGAATCTTCCGTCTTCTGTTATAAAGGCCCCCCAGTCAATGGCTTTTGTATTTTCGAAAAGACTGTCAAAAGTTAAAGCCGTAAACTCACCTGCTTTAATAAGCACTCTATCTGCGCATCTAAGCCATATATTAGTGACTGGGATATCGTTAATAGTGGCTTCAAACTCTATTCTGCCGTCCATAACTCCAGTGATCTTGAATCCTAGATCAGTAACTTCTTTTTTTACAATTTTTTCAAGTCCAAAAGCAGTTGTTGCAATAAGTATGACTTTATTCAATGTATTCTCCTGAAGTTATTATAGCTGCTCCAAAGTAAAATGTCCGACACTAAAGTTTTTAAATGACTTCGTTAATGTACGTCAGTACACTGCACTCAGCCATTTAAAAGGACAGTTCAATTGTACCAGCTATAATTCAGATCATTTTATAATGATGTTCCATAAAAAGATATCTTTGTGTGAAATGTTTTTATAAAAATATCGATAATTGAGTACTAAAGTGCCGGTTTATAGTAAATAAGACTGAAACTGGAACCTGTATAACTTTGTTAAGATCATTAATTAATATAAACAGTAGACAAAGATATTGTGGATTTAGTTGTGGCAGCGTTTTTGTACGCAAGTACACTGCACTCAGCCATTTAAACGGACAGTTCAATTTGTACCAGCTATAGAAGATGTTGTCCCTTAATTAAGGATATTCTGCTTTTAATACTAAAATATGAAGAAAATATACTAGAAATATTGAAGCTGTTCAGGGCAAAAGTCAAAACAGTATAAATAAAAAAGCAGTAAGTGAATAAAACATTTAAATTTTTATGTTTAAAAAAAAAATAAAAAGGGCACTTTAAATGTATTGATTTACTTAATGAAGAATCTTAAGGGGGCGGAATAACAATGAAACAGAGAATTCAAGATATGAAAAAAAGACTAAAGAAAAATATAACTAAAAATGCAAACTCTTTTTCGAGTCTTCGAGCTGGTAGTAACTGTTTTGCTAAAGATTCTAATTTACAGGTGTATAAAGAAAAGTTTAAGTCTTTATTTAAGAAAAATGTCAAAAGAGTTCTGGTTGTTAATAACCCTAAAAATAATAAGCATACATATTGCCTGGCAGTACAAAAAGACAGTATAGAATATCGTGAAGCAATTAAAAATGTTATAAAAGTAATAAAGCAGGATTTGTTGTCTGGCGAGGTGACTGTTGATGGTAAGATAGATAATGATTCAGGCGCCAGTAAAATATTTGAAATTCTGACAAATGTAACAGAAGAGTTAAAAAGAAAGAGGGCCTTGATTTCTAAGCATTAGCTCAGACATCCATTATAATTAATGGTGCAGGTAAGCGAGAAAATCATAAAGCCCGGATTATTCAATATCGACCTTAACATACTTTCACGTTAGTTTCTAAGATTAATCTTAAACTGGCCCACAATAGTGTTGATGAGCAATGAGGCTGAAACTTCTAAGTTGTTTAGTTCTAAGTTCTAAGTTATTAAGTTCTATGTTCTATGTTCTAAGTTCTATGTTCTAAGTTCTAAGTTATTTAGTTCGAAGTTCGAAGTTCGAAGTTATTGCCAGATTAGCAGCCATTTTTGGTTTTAAGCCCATATCTACTGATAAATCGTAACTTTATATAAGGATTGTATGTTTATTTTAGAGCTTATAGCTGTTCCAGAGTAAAATGTCCGCCACTGAAGTTTAAACGGATAATTCAATTTGTACCAGCTAATAGTTAATATTAAAAATATAAATTATGCATTATAATAAAATAACTTGATGTTTAATTTTAGCTCCATATGGGTATATAATAAATGTAAATTGCAGGTGTATTATTTTGAAACTTATCGGGTCAGGAAATAAGTCCTTTATTTTCCTTGAGGGATTGTTAAATTAATAATTTTCTATTAGCTACAGAAGTATGAAAGGGGCCAAAAATGAATAAATACGTGAAGAAATTATTTTTTATTATCCCCATTTTATTGTTAATGGCATACAGCAGTATATCAGGTGTTACTGACACAATTTCTTATCAGGGTAGACTCTTGAATAATGACAGCACAGCTGTGACAGGCAGTGTGCAGATTGTATTTTCAATATACACTGTAGCTAGTGGAGGCAGTCCTGTATGGACAGAGACCTATTCAGGAGTTAATGAAGTTTCTGTAACCAATGGTTACTACAGTGTATCATTAGGCAGCCAGACAGCATTGACGAGTACTGTTTTTAGTTCTGATACTACGTATCTTGGTATTAAAGTCGAATCTGATCCGGAAATGGCCCCCAGGATTAAGTTCGAGACATCTCCTTACTCCTATAACGCTGACAAATTAGACTCTTACGATTCTTCCTACTTCCTTAATGCTGATAACCTTGCGTCAGGAACTGTACCTAATGCCAGGCTGGATGCTGATCTAATTGACCTTTCTGATGGTACCTTGAGTGCAGCTAAACTGGAATCTACTGTTATGCTTCAGGGTGAAAACATCTCTTTACTAAACAATGATGCTGGCTACGTTCAAGCTTCAAATGCAGCTATTAATGCTGGAAATTCCGGAAATTTTTCTGCTTCTCAAGCTAATACATCTCTTAAGATAGGGGTAGACGGCGGTATAAATTCTTCTGGCTTTAATAACAGTTATGGTAATATATCTATCGGAAATTATCAGATATATACTGACGGTAATGAAACTGGTTCTGTAAGTTCTGCAAAACAGGGGCTGGTTATCCAAACTCAGGACAATCCAAGCAGTCATGGCGCCTATACTTTATTGAGTGTGCAAAGCTCAGGTGAGGCGAATAGATTTTCGGTTATTCATGGAGCTGCAGGATATACCAGTCAATTCTATGACAGTTTGAGTATTGGTTCAGGGTCTACTTCAGCAGCTAATATCAGTAATGTTTATGTCAATTTCGGAATAACAGGCGATAGTGACTTATGGGTAGCTGATGATATAGAACTGGGTGGTAATATTTATCAAAAAGCTGCCGGTTCTAACTACTTTGGCGCTAATATAGGAATAGGTACTACGACTCCTGCTTATGCTTTAGATATTGCCAGAACTGACCCTGTTATTAAATTAAGAAGTACAGCAACTGGTCAGACTGGTATCAGGCTTCATGCTGGCAGTGGTGCTACCAACAGGGCTACCCGTATTGATTTTTATAATGAAGTAGCCAGCGATACAGTTCCCCGCTGGACTTTAAGCAACGATTATAGTCAAGCTGGAGATAATGACTTTTCTTTTATTGATAGTAATGATGTAAAGAGGCTGGTTATTCTTCAGGGCGGTAATGTTGGTGTTGGAACAACTTCTCCTGGCAAAAAGCTGGAGGTCAAGTCTTCTGATGAAATTGTAGCTCAGTTTTTATATAACGGAGCATCAAACGGAGGGCTGCTGGTAGAAAATGCCGGAACAAACGGAGCGGGCTATCTTTCTCTGTCAGGCATGGAAACCGGCTCAACGCAAAAACGAATTGCTTATATTGCAGCAGTTGGAGCACCGGATAATGCAGATGTTTATGATACAGACATGGTTTTTAAGGTAAGAGAAAATAATAACTCTTTGTATACAACTACAAAGGAAGTATTGAGGCTCAAGCATAACGGTCATGTAATTCTTTCGGGAGGTGCTATTTATATTGATAATGATAACAATCCCGGAGGATTCAATGATGACTGGCTATATCTCAATGGTTACCTGGGAGTAAGAGGTAATAATGATTACTCCGGTATGAGAGTATTTGATAAAGATACTAATAGTTTTTTGAGTTTGACACAGATTGGGGGAGATTCATACCTGACGGATTCCGGCTCTGCTGCTACCAGTTATTTCTTAAAAGGCAGTGGGGCGAATGCTGATGTTCGAGGAACGCTGACTGCTAATTTATTTTCTGGTAATGGATCTTCATTAACTAATGTTGATGCTGATACAGTTGATGGATATCACGCCTCTTCTTTTCTGGATATGGAATGGGTTAGAAGCTTTTCAGATAACGTAGCGAATACTGGTACCTGGACGCAAGCCAGCAGTGGATGGGGAGAACCATCAATATCCGCTGACTCTTATTATACACTAACCTCTGGACAGGCAGTTGGCTCGGAGACCGTTGATTTTAATATTCCAGCCGGTGCGAAAACAGCCTGTATTTCTTTTCTTTCTCATACTACCTCTGGATACTTTGATGTTTTTATTAAAATCTCCGGTAACTGGAGATGGCACAGACGTATTAATGCTTATTCTATATATAGCGGTAATTCATCCGGAATATTTGATGGTAATAACATAGCTGTAGCAGCAACAGGACTTGACCATGCTACCCAGATAAGGATTCGAAATCAAAAAGGACGAATATTTTTTACGGGCTTAGGGTTTACAAGAGAAGATATGAGAGGTACTGGCGGTAGCAGTTTTATGCACTGGGATAATATTCTGGCGCTACCTGCTCTGGTAATTCAGGGAGATAACTTAAATCTTAGTGACACTTTAACGCTAACTGGTAGCCCGGGAGATAATCCTTCTGTAATAACATCACGGCTAGTGCCTGCTGGTCAGGGTGCAGATACAGACAAAACAGAGCTGATATTATTTCACAGCAACGATGTAGATTCTAATGGTCCGGACCTGATTACATTACGAGCACCATCAATTCGTTTGCAAACCTATGATAACTCTCTGGTAGATGATATTGATGATGACCTGGGCTCAAATACCAGGATGAATATTGATCATCAGGGACATGTTCAGTTTTCAGGACCGTATATTCGAAATTATGAAGGCAGCAACATTATCCAGACCGATAGCAATGACTGGTTAAGAGTTATGCAGGGTGGTGGCTGGTCATCTGGTATGGCTGTATATGATGCTGTTGCAATTAACACTGGCGGTGGACTGGCTGTTGGTGACTGGAGCTCACAACCGGTAGGTATAATAAAAGCTACAGAAGGTTTTATTGACGATGAAAACAGTGCTAAGTTAAAGGGTAATTCAATAAGTGATTATGGAGCATGGGAAATAAGCGGTTCTAAGGGTGGCTGGTCAGGTATTAATTATAATAATGATGTTACTTTGATGATGAAAAGTAACCAGATAGGTTTTTATAACGATGCTAATAATGAATGGATGTTACAAACTCTCACTAACGCCGGTGTGTATTTATATTATGATAGATACATGAAATTCGAGACACGAGACGACGGTGTAGATATATGGGGCCACCAGCACGTTCGCGGTTATAGACAGTGGGAACTCTTTTATATGAGGGATTTTGAGGGTGAAACGGTTTTGCAGTTTGGTGGCAATTCTTACGGTGGTTGTCACACTGACATTGGATTTAACAGAATTCTGGGTGGCAGGGGTACCCCGTCCTTTTTTGCCAGCCATAGTACTGGTGTATACCTTGAATTTGATAGCAATGGTGAAAATTTCGTACAAGGAAGATATAGTATGGTCAAAGTCAAAGTTAATTATTATTTTATTGATTCCTGGGACGGTGAAATGGGCATGATAAATGTTAGACTGAAAAATGGATCAAGCTGGAGTGGACTTTATAGATTCTGGCAATCACCCAAATTTACCCATGCTGGAACCCAGTACAGCTTTACCGGATCCAGTTATAGTGATGCTATGATTCCTGTAGAATTTGTAATTCCGATTGAATCTAATACAAACATTATTAGAATCCAGTTTTTTAGTGATTTGGATGGCGACACCAACGATGAAGCATGGGGTATTGATAATATTGAGCTATATGGACGATAGAGTGATTTTGATATAGGAATGACACAGTAATCATAGATGCGTAAAAGTCAGTGATAGAGTATCTTTGGGTTCACCTCAACCTTCAGGAATATATGTTAAGTTGCATTTAGGCCCTTACCAGTTTTTTTTACAATATATAGCTAAACCAAAAAGAAATTTCCGACACTTAAAGTTTTCAAATGACTTCGTTAATGTACGCCAGTACACTGCACTTCCCCATTTAAACGGACAGTTCAATTTGTACCAGCTATACACTTGTTTTTCTCAAGGACTCTACTGGTAACTCACCTGTTACTAACTCTTGATTTTTAATATTTACTAATCAGGTTTATTGGAATATAGTTTAATATTCTATTGTCACTTTACAAATATAAGGAGATAAAAGTGAATTCAAATTCTGTCAACAGTGTAAATAACCCCTATAATAACAACAATAATAATAACAACAACAACAATAATAACAGGAGAAGATCTGTAAATAACCACTATAACAACAACAACAACAATAACAACAACAATAACAGGAAAAGATCTGGAACTAACAATGATTTCCCCCCCATGAAAAAAACAAAGCTGAATAATAATAAAAATAATAATGGTCTTGATATTAATGCGATTATTAATTTATGCAAGATTCCTGCTGTTACTCCTAATAATAATTCTAATAATACTAATAATTCTACTAATAATGAGTTGACTTTGAGTCAAATTCTTAATTCAAACAATATGGGTTTCAGTAATTCTAATACTAATACTAATAATTCTAATAATAATATTGCTTTTGGTTTTGTGAGCTCTGATGGTAACAGGATACAAAGTATAAGTATTCCTCAACCTGTTTATAATAGATCAGTACAGATACAGCAGATACAACCGCCTCCGCCTCCGCCTCCGCCTCCGCCTCCGCCTCCGCCTCCGCCTCCGCCTCTTTCCAGTTATAAAAATACAGGAAACATACAGCTTAATAATAATATATCGATAAATACTAATAATAATGTAGTGGTCAATAATAATAAACTTGCTTCTGATATCAGGAAGTTTATAAAAGCTCAAGAAGCATGCCAGAACCTTTTCAATACAGAATTCCCACTTTTATTTGATTATGATTTCTCTAGAAAGATGAATAATTATAATACTCCAGACCAGTCTGAAGAACAGATTTACCAAACGGATAAGACATGTCTTGAAATGACAAAAGTGCTCAGTGTTATGGGGGCATCAGCCATAGATGGACTTGCGAATGCCTCAGAAATCCGTGACATAGCGTTACCTAGTGCAGAGAACATAGCACGATATCAGTTCAACATAGACAACTTCAATAGATCTCTGAATAAAACCATCAAAGAAATAAAACAAAAGGAAGAAAAAATAGCTATTCATTCTGACTTGACAGGAAATAATTCTAATAATAAACAAGAAGCTCAATCTTCTGATGTAACAGATCTTCTAAGACTAAAAAAAAGAAGGAAATTCCTGGAACAAAAACTCATAAACTTTAAAAAACAAAAGCAAGGTTCCGTAAATGAGCTTAAAAGAAGTACGCAACAAGTTTATGAAAGTTATAAGGGTTTGGTTTCAAAAATAATAGACATTCACGACATTCTCAAAAAGATCCACGAAGAATAAATAAGATATTAAGTTAAATAGTAATAATAACCTGAAGGCAGCTATTTCTAATGGCTGCTTTTTGGTAAATTTAAATAAGGATGTATTTAAATGTCCTGCTTTTTTCGGGTTTTTAACTATTGCTGCTTATAGCTAAGAAAAGCCATATGTATATTTGCAGCACAGATTTTCTGATACAATACTTAAATGACTTTCTCGTTTTTACCCGCAAATAAGGCAGAAATGAAACAAAAGGGATGGGCCTCTGTAGATATTATTATAGTGTCCGGGGATGCTTATATTGATCATCCTTCATTTGGTCCTGCTGTTATTGGCAGGTATCTGGAATACTATGGCTATAAAGTCGGTATTATTGCTCAACCTGACTGGAAAAACACTTCTGCTTTTAAGGTGATGGGCAAGCCTGCTTTATTTTTTGGTGTTACAGCCGGGAATCTTGATTCTATGATTTCAAACTATACATCAGAGAAACGGAAAAGAAAAACAGACGCTTATTCTGAGAATGGTGAAACAGGGATGCGCCCTGACAGGGCAGCTATAGTTTATTCTAACTGTATTAAGCAGTGTTACCCTGAATCACTTATTGTTCTGGGCGGACTGGAGGCAAGTTTAAGGCGAATGGTACATTATGATTACTGGTCCGAAAAACTACGCCGATCTATTCTTTTTGACAGCAGGGCAGATATTCTTGTTTATGGTATGGGGGAATCGGCTGTTTTAAAGATTGCACAAAATATTGCTGGTAAGTTACCGCTGACTAAAATATCAAATACAGCCTGTATCACAAAAAAACTACCGGATAGAGACTATATACTGCTGCCGGGTTATGAAGAACTGCAAAAAGATAAGAAACTATATGCAGAAACTGCATTAACTTATATGAGAGAAATTTCGAAGAAGTATCCGCTTCCTGTAGTTCAGCCCTGTAATAACAGATATCTTGTATTGGAGGTGCCGGGCCGTATAGATACACAAATCCTGGATAGTATATATAACCTGCCTTTTACCAGAAAGGCGCATCCGGGATATAAGAGAGAAGTTCCGGCCTTTGGATTTGTTAAGCAGTCTGTTGTATCTCATAGAGGTTGTTATGGGGGATGCTCTTTTTGTAGCCTTGGAGCTCATCAAGGAAAGTTTATTGTAAGCCGTACGCGCCAGAGTTTACTGGCTGAGATAAAAAACAGTATATGCTCTCAGCCAGATTTTAAAGGTAGTATCCTTGATGTTGGGGGCCCTTCGGCTAATATGTATGGCAGTATATGCTCAAATAAAAAAGAGTGTGACCGAATAAGCTGCCTCTATCCTGAGATTTGTCAGTTTTTGCGGTATAAACAGACTGCTCACTTATCACTGTTAGATTCAATCAGTAAAGTACCTGGGATAAAGAATGTTTTTGTTAACTCAGGTGTTAGATTTGATCTGGCATTAAAAGACTCAAGTTATATTGATGCTGTATGTAGATCGCATACTGGAGGACAACTCAGTATTGCACCTGAACATATTAGTGAATCAGTATTGAGATTAATGCAGAAGCCTGTGTTTAAAACTTATGAATTGTTTGTCAGGGCCTTTATAAAAGCTAATAAAAAATATAATAAGAAGCAGTATATTATCCCTTATTTTATATCTGCTCATCCAGGAACAACGCTTCTGGATATGTATCATCTTGCTGTTTATCTCAAAAAAAAATGTTTGCAGGTACAACAGGTACAAAACTATATACCTGTTCCCTTAACTTTATCTGAGGCTATGTATTACTCTGAATATAATATATTTAATATGAAGAAAATACATGTGCCAAAAGGTGAGGAGCGTTTAATGCATCGTGCCTTATTGCAGCCTCATATTAAAGCAAATCACAGGCTGTTAAAAAAAGCATTGAAAAAAATAAATAAAGAAAATATGTTTCTTTTTCTTGTTAGATAAGAAGCCTGTGTACGTTTGTGAAACTACACTCAGCCATTTAAACGGACACTTCAATTTGTACCAGCTATAGCGGCTAATCTGCTAATAGTATTTTGTAGTGTCCATTCACGATTTTTACCTGTCCCATTTATCTTAAATAATGGGTGTAATTTTTGATTGAAATGCCATTGAAGATAATACGTTAACATACAAATAAAAACGTGACTTTTTATTAGATCGTCAGTTTTGTGAATCCCTGCAATCATCGCCAAACAATTTTTTACCCACTGCCTCTTGTGTCCTGGCGTATATCGCTTTATCCAGACCAGTTTTTTTGCTTGTCTCAGGCTGGTACCTTTTACACTACCTTACTATGAGGAATTTATATTGACACTAACAGATCGTGCCTGTAGTAAAAAAAAAGTAATTAACCTTTTATTTTAGTGAAATTTTTCCAGAAATATTTCGACAAAGTAATATCAAGTAAAAGGAGAGAATAATGTTTAACAATAAAATTGTAACACGAAACACAAATCTTCCACCAACAAATCTTCAATCAGTGAATAATGTAAATAAAGGTTTAAAAAACGATAAGGGCGATAGCGGAATTAAAGGCTGGATGGATAAACAATTAAAAGCAGAGACACTAGCAAAAGCAAGTCAATTAAAAAGCGAAATTTCCAGCTATTTATTTGGAAATATATCAAAAACGGTGTATTTAACAGGTTCTGAACAGGCATCAAATCGACGCGGTATTATGAAACGTTTCGACGTTATTGCGGAACAATTACAATCAGCATATCAGAGTAATAATAATAACGTGTTGCAAAACAGGGTAAAAAACATAAAACAGGTTTTACTTGAAGCAGTTACTGAATGCATAAACAAGATTACAACGAACATTAAATTTGCTGCTCAAAAACATCAATTTGATTTTTCTCTGGACAATAAAGCTAAGGTTATGATTAAAGATTTTATACAAAATCCATCAGATACAAAATATAAAAAAAGCGATCTAGAAAAACAAATTGAGGCCTATTTAACTGTGGGTATAAATGGTCAATCGACCAAGAATAAAAATTCAGCCTCACTGTTCCTGCGTGACTTTCAATTGAAGCAATATTTAGGTAAATTACCTAATAATGATAACAATGAACAGTGTAAAATAATTGTAGATATGATAATAAACACGTATGAGCGCGTTGCTAAAAATTGTAATTTTTACACTTACACTCCAGCGGACGATGTCTTTGACAGAGAAGTAATCCTTGAAAATAAAATGTATAGATATCTAACAGGAGTAAGTACTGAAGCAATACCAAATCAAATACAGGCTTTAAAAGATAATGTCGAGTTATTAATACAAGAGGCAGCAACAGTAAACGAGTTTGGAACAGCAAAGGATATTCAAAAGGATGTTCAAAAATTATTTGATATCTTGCGTGATACTTTAAGGGAAATGAAAGGTAAAAATAAAGTTATGCCAGACAGGTTTTTAATGGTTGAAGAAATATTTGCAAGGGAGCTTGATTGCGCCATGCATAATCTGGGGGCCAAGCATTATGAGAAATACGTAATAACCTCAAGGCTTAATGATGTCTCAGGTAATAAAGTTAATAACAACCAGAATATTAATAAAGTAAAAACAGAAGAAAAAGAAGAATATAATGGGCTGTTCAACATAAACAAGCGTCCTAAGGACGATGTCTCAGATAATGAAGTAAGCGCTAAAATTTCTATTAATAAAAATGAAGCGGAACTGTTAAGCATTAATAGCGACTTCTTTAAAGTTTTCAATAAAGGTGTTAAAGCAGAGTTAAACAATAAGGAAATCGGAGATTCTTTAGCGTATGCCGTGGATAAATCAGTTGACGCGTTAAGAAAACTGGATAAGTTATTAACATCTAAACTAAAAAAACGTGACTCAACCAAATACGAGACTATTGAAAAATTCAGATATGACCTGTATAGGAAACTGCAGTTAATAGATAATACTTTGAAAGAATTCGCAAGCAATATAAAGAGGACTAAAACTGTTTACAGGGGTATTGCAAAAATTGATAATTCTGTTTTTAATAGAAATTTTAAAAAATGCTATGCAATGGTAGCATCTAAAAATATATTTGACTTAGAAGAAAAGCAAAATGCTATAGACCTGGTTTTATCTCCAGCTAGTTTATTTGAGTCAGTTTTCGAGGTAGAAAAGAGTGTAGAAAGCTTAATCAATTATCATAAATAACAGAATGGTTGAGTTAAATTTTACTAAATAATTTGTAATTCTATCTATTATATAGGGCTTGCTGACGCAGCCCAATCATCAAAAAAACAAAAGAACTGAGAAAAGAAGAGATGAATAGCATCCAAAAAACACATTCAATTTATCAAGTTAAGTTAAAGCAGCGGCCTTTTTTAAGTTCATTGCCGATA
>JAAEMD010000190.1 GCA_024225875.1 bacterium | reverse complement strand
TTTATCAACACTATTGTGAGCCAGTTTGAATAATTTTTTCCGGCATTTTTTGATGGATAATACTACTGTCTGGTAACTGTGTCATATATTGCATGATACGCACGTTAAATATTATTATAACTTGCAAAACTGCTTTATTTCCATTATTCTTGAGGTCGTTTTTTAAAGAGAGAGGGTTTTTTATGAAAACATTCGAAGGTGGTATTCATCCTAAAGAATACAAAGAATTAACTGAAGATCTGAAAATAGAAAAATGTCCTTTGCCAGATACAGTTTATCTTCCCTTATATCAGAATATTGGTGCTTATGCCCGGCCGGTTGTAAAAGCAGGCGATATTGTAGAAGAAGGTGATCTTGTAGCTGAAGCAGACGGTTTTATATCAGCGCCAATACATACTCCTGTGTCAGGAAAAATTAAAAAAATCAGTAGATATCCTCATATAGCTGGAATTAATGTTGATACTATAGTTATTGAAAGAGATAAAACAGTTAAGCCGAGAACCTGGGAAAGAAAAAAAATAAAATTTCAGGATATAAGTAAAGATGATTTTATAAAAATCATTAAAGATAAAGGTATTGTTGGTCTTGGTGGAGCTGGTTTTCCTACCTATGTTAAATTTTTAACAAAAGAAGGTCAAAAAATAGATAAGGTACTGATAAATGCCTGTGAATGTGAGTCTTATGTGAATTGTGATTATCGCTCAATGCTGGAAGATACAGAGCGTTTTATTGAGGGTATGCGTTTGATTAAGTATGCTTTTAATATAAAGGAAGTTATTATAGGGGTTGAAAATAACAAGCCTGAAGCGATAAAAAAAATTGAAGAAAAGCTCAGTAGTGTTATAGGAATAAGAGTAGAGCCTTTAAAAACCAAATATCCTCAGGGCGGAGAAAAAATGCTGGTAAAAGCATTGATCGATAAAGAAGTGCCTCGAGGAGGTCTGCCTTTAAATGTTGGGGTAGTTGTGGTGAATGTTAACACTGTAGTGGCAATAGCAAATGCAGTATTTTATGATAAGCCTATTTTAGAAAAGATATTAACAGTATCCGGAAAGGGAATCAACAAACAGAAAAACCTTTGTGTTAAGCTGGGTACTCCCTTCTCTGAAATTATTGATTTTTGCGGTGGACTGAATAAGGATGCAGAAAGATTAGTTGTCGGTGGTCCTATGATGGGGATTGCCTTATCTGATTATAATATCCCAATCATAAAAACAACTACAGGTTTGCTGGCATTAACTAAAAAAGAAACAGGTAATACAAAAATTGAGCCCTGTCTTAGATGTGGTGACTGTGTTACTCAATGTCCAATGGGGTTAGTTCCTTGCGAGCTTGCAAAGTATATTGAACATGGCAGAGTTGATCTGGCTGAAAAAACAGGAATGCTTGATTGTATGGAGTGCGGTACCTGTGTTTATTGCTGTCCTTCAAACAGACCCATTGTTCAATTAATAAAGGTTGGTAAATTAAAAAAACGCCAGGCAGATATACAAAAGAAAGGTTAACTTATGGAAAATAGAAAATTTACCTTATCAATATCACCACATTTAAATGGTAACGAAAGTGTTCCTGCTACTATGCTTTCGGTTATTATAGCACTGATTCCGGCCCTGCTCTGGGGCTTTTATATTTTTAAACTTCCGGCGATTATGGTAACTATAGTTTGTATTCTGGGTTGTATAAGTGCTGAAATGTTTGTTCAAAAACTGCGTAAAAGAAATATGTGGATTATTAAAGATTATTCAGCTGTTCTTACCGGTATTCTGTTAGCAATGGTTTTACCACCTGCAATTCCTTTATGGTGTGCATTACTTGGTTCCTGGTTTGCGATTATTATAGGTAAAAGCCTTTTCGGCGGGCTGGGTTATAACATATTTAATCCGGCATTACTGGGAAGGGCTTTTTTACAGATGAGCTTCCCTGTTCTGATGACTACCTGGAGCTCACCGGTAATAAGTGGTGTTGAAATTGTCAGTTCTGCTACTCCACTTGCAATGGGGAAGTTTGAAAAGGTGTTTGCAGGAGCAAAGGAGCTGTTTTTTGGTTTTCATGGAGGTTGTATAGGTGAGACATCAGCTTTTTTATTATTATTAGGAGCTGCTTATCTTCTTATTAAGGGAGTTATTGATTTGCGCATACCGCTGGCAACGTTAATAACCATAGCTTTATTTGCAGTTGTGTTTGCTTTGATCCCTGGTGTCGAGCCAGGAAGTATTTTCTATAACTGGTTTGCCGGAGGTGTAATAATTGGAGCTTTTTATATGGCAACGGATATGATTACATCGCCTGTCACTCATAAGGGAAAGATTATTTTTGGTTTTGGTATAGGAACTGTGATAATGATAATTAGAGTTTTTGGTGGACTACCTGAAGCTGTTATGTTTTCTATTTTATTTATGAATGGATTTGTTCCAATAATTAATAGACATACCAGACCCAGAATACTGGGAACAGTAACTAATTAAATAAGGGCGTGAAAATGTATAATAATTTATCTTTTAGAATGATATTTGTAATGGTTTTGATTACTGCTGTTTCCGGACTGGTATTATCTGGTGTATGGTCTGTATCTGTTGAAAAAATCAAGAAGAACGAAACCATTAGAGTAGAAGAAGCCCTTTACAGTATTAATCCTCAGGTAAAGAGTTTTAAGGTTAAGGTTAAAAATGGTGAAAGTATTTATGAATGTTATGATAAAGATAAAATTTTAAAGGCATATTTTTTTCTTGCCGAAGGCAATGGATTCCAGGCTCCGATCAAAGTTGCTTTATCAGTAGATATTGACTGGAAGAATATTACTGGTATCAGAGTCCTGGAGCAGTCGGAAACTCCTGGTCTGGGAGCAAAAATAACAGAAGATTCTTTTTATGATAAATTCAGTAGTTTAACTTTATTAGAAAAGCCTGTTGTCTGTATTAAAGAAAAAGCAGAAAAGACTAATAGTGAAATCAGAGCGATTACAGCAGCAACAATTTCATCACAAGCTGTTGTAGATTTGATTAATAAAAAAATAAAAATACTCAGAAAGGCAGGTTTTTAATGAGTAATTCACCTGTTCAAGAATTTACAAAAGGTATCTGGAAGGAAAACCCTGTATTAATTCAGCTGCTGGGAATGTGTCCTGTTCTTGCTGTAACAGGAACTGTTGTTAATGGACTGGCAATGGGTTTAGCAACCAGTTTTGTTTTAATATGTTCCAACATAATCATTTCATTGTTGAGGAACTTTATTCCTAAGCAGGTTCGTATTGCCTGTTATATTGTAGTTATTGCAACCTTTGTTACTATGGCTGATATTTTTATTAAAGCTAATTTTATGGATATATCTAAAGCCCTTGGTCCATTTATCCCTTTAATTGTTGTTAACTGCCTTATATTAGGCAGAGCAGAAGCGTTTGCTTCAAAACACAGCTGTTTTAAATCAATTCTTGATGGCCTTGGTATGGGCGCTGGGTTTACCCTTGGTTTAATACTTATCTCTTCAGTTAGAGAGTTATTAGGTAATGGAAGTATTTTAGGAATGTCAATTATCGGCAGCTGGTTTAAGCCATGGTTAATTATGGTTTTACCTCCAGGAGCATTTATTGCTATGGGTTTTATTGTTGCAGGAATGCACGTTATTAAGGAGAAGTAGAAATGATTAAGCAGAACTTATTGATCTTTATTTCAGCTGCTGTTGTAAATAATTTTGTATTATCATATTTTTTAGGGATATGTCCTTTCTTAGGGGTTTCCAAAAAAACAGAATCAGCTGTTTCAATGGGAGCGGCCGTTACCTTTGTTATGACTATAGCAGCTATTGCTTCTAATTTAATATATAACTATTTTCTGGCTCCTTTTAACATTGGCTATCTTATGAATGTATCTTTTATTTTGATAATAGCAAGCCTGGTTCAGGTAGTAGAGATGTTTATTAAAAAAACAAGTAAAACACTGTATAAATCTCTTGGAATATATTTGCCTTTAATTACAACTAACTGTGCCATTCTTGGTTTAGCTTTATTTGGAGTTTTAAGAGAATATACTCTTTTAAATAATATCTTCTTTGCGCTTGGTGCCGGGGTTGGATTTACTTTAGCTTTAGTATTAATGTCCGGAATCCGTGAAGAGCTGGAATTTGCTGATGTGCCGAAACCTTTTAAGGGTGTTCCTATTGCCTTGATGACTGCTGGTTGCCTGGCCCTGGCTTTTATGGGTTTTGCCGGATTAATTTAAAAAAGAAGGATAAGAATAATGAAAGATATGTGGATGGCTGTAGCAGGGATGGGTGGTTTAGGTTTTATCTGGGCAATAATCCTTGTTGTTGTTAATAAAAAATTTCATGTGGATGAAGACCCTAAAATTGAAAAAATAGTTGAATGTCTGCCAGGTGTAAATTGCGGAGCATGTGGTTTTGCAGGCTGCGGAGCTTTTGGTGAAGCTATTATTGAGGAAGATATTGACCCGGCACTCTGCCCTGTAAATGAAGATGAAAATATGCAGTGTATAGCTGATATTATTGGTAAAGAGTTAGATGCTAAAGGTGTAAAAATGGTTGCAGAGTTACACTGTACAGGTACAAAAGAAAATGTAGATACAAGAGCGGATTACTATGGTCATCATACCTGTCTGGCAGAGCACATAACTAATGGCGGCTCTAAATCATGTTTATATGGCTGCTTAAGCACAGGCGACTGTGTTAAGGTATGTCCTTTTGATGCCCTTAAAATGGCGGACAATGGTCTGCCTTTAGTATCTGAAGAAAAGTGTACAGCTTGTGGTAAATGTATTGAAGAATGTCCGAGAGATTTATTTAAGCTTGTACCTGTAGATCAGAAAGTATTTGTCTTGTGTTCTTCAAAAGATACAGGTCCTGTTACAAAAAAATCCTGTAAGGTTGGCTGTATAGGTTGTACTATCTGTGCAAAAAAAGTGGATGCAGCAACATATAAAATAGAAAATTTTCTGGCAACTGTAGATTATGAGGCATCACAAAAACTATCTGAAGAACAGTTAAACGATTCAGTAACTAAATGTCCACAGAACATTATATCTCTTAAGTAGCCACAGATAATTAAGTGGTATATCCAGCTGCTAAGATAAACAGCCTGTTTTTTCTGCTGTTACTGTTATTTTCAGGTGCTTGTGACAGGCGGCATCTGCCTTATAAAACTACATTCCTTTCTATGGGTACCTTTATAGAACTTAAGGTATATGATGAGAATTTTGATAAAAATGTTTTTACCGATTGTATTAACAGAGTTAAGGAGATAGAAAAATGGGGTAACCATTTTGATCCTGGCAGTGAAATTAGTTTTGTAAATAGAAACTCATCAAAAGAATGGGTAGAGGTTAACCCTGATTTTTATTACATTCTGGTGGAATGTATTAAAGCATCAAAAGAAACAAACGGTGCTTTTGATATAACAGTTAAGCCATTTATAGATTTTTATAAAGTAAAAGAGAAAAAGTCAGTAAAAGAACATATGATAGACGCTGTGCCTGAAAATATTCTCGAAAGTGTTGGTTATAACAATATTGTTCTTAATGATAAACAGCAGGTTTTTTTGAAAAATAATGCTCAACTGGATTTGTCGGGAGTATTAAAGGGTTTTGCAGTTGATGAGGTTGTAAAAATAATGAAACTGAATAATGTCAAAAAAGCGTTAATCAATGCAGGTGGTAATTTATATTGTTTAGGAACTGATGAAAACGATAAGAAATGGGTTATAGGGATCAGGGATGCGGAAAATAAAGCCGGGATAATAAAAAAGCTGAAGATAACTAATAAGGCAGTAGCAACTTCTGCTGGTTATGAGAGATTTATTGAATTTAAAAAAGAAAAGTTTTCCCATATAATTGATCCGAGAAATGGTAAAATGGTTAAAGCAGAAGGTTCAGTAACTGTTGTATCTGATAAAGCATTGTATGCAGATATTTACTCTACCGCACTTTATGTTGATATATCTTTAAATACAAAAATAAAAGAAGCAGAAGTATATATGTTCTGATAAAAAAATAAAAAAGGAGATAGCATAGAATGAGAAATTTAAGGGTTATTACATCTATTTTAGTTGTATTAGTATTTTTATTGTCGGGTTGTGATGAGCAGCCTCATATCTTAAAGGAGGTTAAAACAATAGCTGTTACCGGGATAGCATTTAATTTAAGACAGCCACTAATTGATCCGGGAGATGGTAAAGGTGGTGCAGATCATACTGCATCTGCATTGCCTCAGATAAAAATAGAGAACGGAATGATTAATATTGAAGAGCAGTTGACTGAAAAGAACAAACTGTTTTTTGATGAATTTACTAATAAAATGATTTTAACCATGGAAACGGCAACTGATCTTGAGTATGTTGATGTTGAAGATTTTTTTAAAAATAATATATACAATAATTTACCTTCAAAGTATATGTCTGATGATTATTATATTCCAGCTCCATTTCGATTTATTGATATTTTAAATACTGAGTATGCTCGGAAGCTGTGTAAAGTACTGGAGGTAGATGCGGTAGCCAATATAAGCTTTCAGTTTCAAAGAGTTGCTGCCGGTTCTGGACAGGTTGGAATAATGGACTTAACTTCCATACCTGTTCTTGGCGATGTTATAAGGACTGAAAAAATGATGCTGGTTGCAAACATTCAGGTTATTGATAAAAATGGCATTATTATTTTTTCAAGGTCATTAAATACAATGTCAGATTCAGAGCAGACTAAATTAAGTATAGTCGGTGACATTCTTTCTATTAATATTGGTAATAATGATTTTTATAAGGAGATCACAGGAAAGTTTATTAATGAAGTTGTACAACTGATTAATAATGCGCGTAAATAAAATTTAACAATATTGTTTTATATAGAATTATTGCTTTGATTTAATAATATTATTGTCTAATTTTCGTTAATGAGATACTATTTCCCCGAAAAGTAACATAGAGATTATGCAGGGGTCAGGTATATTATTTTGTAGTAATTTCTAAAAAAAGGTAGGTATAAAAATGACAACAATAGCTAAAGATTTAAGTGTAGTTGATAAAATACTTGCTGAATGCGGAAAGAATGAGGGTGCGGCTATTCCTATTCTGCAAAAGGCACAAACCCATTTCGGCTATCTCCCTGAAGAGGTAATGGAGTATATAGCAGAAAAATCTGATATAAAAGCTACACAGCTTTATGGAGTAGCTACTTTTTATAAGCAGTTTAGATTTACCCCTGTAGGAAAGTATTTAATAAAAGTGTGTCACGGTACAGCATGTCATGTAAAAGGGGCGGGTAAGATAACTCAGTCAATAGAAGAAGATCTGAGAATAATATCTGGCGATACAACTGACGATAATTTATTTACCCTGGAGTCTGTTGCCTGCCTGGGCTGCTGTAGTCTGGCTCCTGTTATTAGTATTAATGATAAAATTTACGGAAACCTGAATAATGAGTCAGTGTTAGAAGTAATAAAGAAATACAGATCAGAGATGGAAGGCTAATATAATGAAAAATAAAGATTCTATTATTATTGGATTAGGTTCTTGTGGTATTGCTTCTGGTGCCCAGGATATATATGACTATTTAAATAAAGTTATTGAAGAAAAAGGCCTGGCTCTAAATCTGGAGAAAGCAGGCTGTATAGGAATGTGTTACAGAGAGCCAATAGTCGAAGTGAAAAAGGCAGATGGCGATAATGTAATGTATGAAAATGTAAATATCGATCAGGCAGCCAGAATAGTTGATGAGCATATCTTAAATAATGAAAAGGTCAAAGAAATAGCAGTTGATTTAGCTCAGGAAAATAAGGATGGAGTATTAGCAAAACAGTACAGGATTGCGTTAAGAAACTGCGGGATAGTTAATCCTGAGTCAATAGATGATTATCTTGAAAGGGATGGTTATAAAGCTATTGAAAAGGTAATTTCTTCATATAATCAGGATCAGGTTATTGAAGAGGTTAAAAGGTCAGGTTTGCGTGGCCGGGGTGGTGCCGGTTTTAGTACTGGAATGAAATGGACTTTTGGTAAAAGGTCTCTGGGAGATAAGAAATATTTGATATGTAATGCTGATGAGGGTGACCCAGGTGCTTTTATGGATCGGGGCCTTTTGGAAAGTGATCCTCATGCTGTTATAGAAGGTATGATTATTGCTGCTTATGCCATTGGTGCCAGCTATGGTTATATTTATGCAAGAGCAGAATATCCCCTGGCGATTAAACGGTTGGAAATTGCAATAAACCAGGCTAAAGAAAAAAAACTTTTAGGGGATAATATTCTAGACAGTAACTTTTCTTTTGACATTAAAGTAAAAGAAGGGGCTGGTGCTTTTGTATGTGGTGAAGAAACAGCTCTTATTCATTCTATTGAAGGTAAAAGAGGTATGCCCCGCAGAAGGCCTCCGTTTCCTGCTGAAAGTGGATTATGGAAGTACCCAACAATTATTAATAATGTAGAGACTCTGGCAAACGTTGCATGGATTGTTCTAAATGGAGCAGATGCTTATGCTGCATTAGGGACAGAAAAAAGTAAAGGAACCAAGGTATTTGCTCTTGCTGGTGATATTACTAAGGGCGGTCTTATCGAAGTTCCTATGGGAATCACTTTAAAAGAGATTGTTTATGATATAGGAGGCGGTTCTTCATCAGATAAGAAAATCAAAGCTGTTCAACTTGGTGGTCCTTCGGGAGGATGTTTACCGACAGATCTTCTTGATAAGGTGGTAGATTACGAAGAGTTAATGGAAACCGGTGCAATTGTTGGTTCCGGTGGTATGGTAGTTATGGATGAAAGAAGTTGTATGGTTGATGTTGCTAAATTCTTTTTACAGTTCACTCAGACTGAATCATGCGGGAAATGTACTTTTTGTAGAGTAGGCACCAAAAGAATGCTGGAAATCCTGACTAGAATCACTGAAGGAAAAGGTAAAGAGTCTGATATTGATCTTCTGGAAGAGCTGGCAGATAAAGTAAAGAATACTTCTTTATGTGGACTGGGCCAGACAGCACCGAACCCTGTTTTAACGACTTTAAAATATTTTAAGAGCGAATATATTGCTCATATTAAAGATAAGAAATGTCCGGCTGTAAAATGTCAGAATCTACTTTCTTATACCATTATTAAAGAAAAGTGTATTGGTTGTACTGCCTGTCTAAGGTCCTGCCCTGTATATGCTGTTTTTGGTGAGAAAAAGAAGCCGCATGTAATAGATGAGTATAAATGTATAAAATGTGGCAACTGTTTTAAGAGGTGTAAATTTGATGCTATTGAGGTAAAGTAAAATGACCAGGTCAAATAAAAAATCAAATGAAAAAAATGTTATGGCAACTCAAGGAGCTGCAAGAATGATAAATTTGAAGATAAATAATAAAGAAGTGTCTGTTTCCAGTGGTGCAACAATACTGGAAGCAGCTAAAGCAACAGGTGTAGATATTCCTGTGTTATGTCACAGGGACGATTTAAAACCATTCACCTCCTGCTTTATATGTGTGGTAGAGGTAAAAGGTATCAAAGGTCTTGTCCCGGCCTGCAGTACTGCGGTTACAGAAGGAATGGAAGTAAATACTGAAACAGAAGAAGTACATTCTACCAGAAAAGTTTGTCTGGAGTTATTAATATCTGAACACCTGGGTGACTGTGTTAGTCCCTGCAGGCTAGAGTGTCCTGCAGACCTGGATGTTAAGGCTTATGTCAAAGCTATAGCTGATGGAAATTCATATGAAGCTGTGAAAATTATCAAGGAAGGTATTGTATTATCTTCTTCAATAGGCAGAGTATGTCCAAGACCCTGTGAGACTGTATGTAGACGGAAAAATAAAGAAGGGTCAGTTGCGATTTGTACTTTGAAGCGTTTTGCAGGGGATTATGATTTAAATAATGTAGACTACTTTAAACCTGTCATTGCAGAGAAGACAGGCAAAAAAGCAGCTATTATTGGTGGAGGTCCTTCAGGCTTAACAGCAGCATATTTTATGGCTTGTGCCGGACATGAGGTTACAATACTGGAAGAGAGTAAAAAAGCAGGCGGTTATCTTCAGTACGGTATACCTCAGTACAGGTTGCCTAAAGAGGTTCTGGATACAGAAATTGAACGTATATTACAACTTGGCTGTGAAATTAAGTATGGAGTTAAGGTAGGTAAAGATATTTCTTTAGACAACCTTAGGCAGGAAGGTTTTGATGCGATTCTCTTAGCTATTGGTGCTCAGGACGGAGCAAAAATGCGTGTTGAAGGAGAAGACACTGAAGGCGTTATTTCAGGTGTTGCTTTTCTGGAGAAAGTTGCAATGGACAGCAAATATAACCCTGGAAAACAAATGATTGTAGTTGGTGGTGGTAATACTGCCATTGATGCTGCAAGAACAGGTGTTCGGTTAGGTGCGGATGTTACTCTTTTATATCGAAGGACCAAGAGGGAAATGCCTGCTGAAGACTTTGAGGTTCTTGCTGCTGAGGAAGAAGGAGTTAAAATAGAAATATTATCTGCTCCAGTAAAAATAGAACGTAAGAATGGCAGCTTGAAAATCAAGTGTGTCAAAATGAAGCAGGGAGATCCGGACTCCAGCGGACGGAGAAGGCCTGTAGTAATTGACGGGTCTAACTTTGATTTGGAAGCAGATACCATTATAAGTGCTATAGGCCAGAAAGTTTCTAAAGAATGTATAAAAAACTTCGGAACAGAAACTGATGAATGGGGAATGATTAAAGTAAATGAGAAAACAGGTCAGATAGGAAATACGGATTTATTTGCCTGTGGCGAATGTGTTACCGGCCCGGGTATCGCTTCTGCTGCTATGGGATTAGGAAAACAGGTAGCCTTGTCTGTTATGCAGTATTTGAAAGGTGAAGAAGTAAAAGGTACAGATAGAAAATTCAATGCTACTATGGGTAATTTAGAAGATATCCCGGAAGAATTTTATGAAGATATTAAGTATGCCAGGCGTTACCACACTTCAGATCTTCATGCTAACAAGAGAATAGATAATTTTCTTGAGGTCGAACAGGGATTTATGGATAAAGATGCCAGGGAAGAAGCTGAATTGTGTTTGGAATGCGGCTGTTTAAAAGTTGATAACTGTCTATTAAGAGACTTAACAGATGAATATAAAGCTGAACCTGAGCGCTGGAAGGGTCAAACTAAAAGTTATTATGCTGATACATCTCATGATGATATAGCATTTGAGTCTAATAAATGTATCTTGTGTGGCTGTTGCGTACGCTTCTGTAAAGAAGTGAAAAATAAGGATGTAATGGGATTTGTTGATAGAGGATTTAATACTGTTGTTAGACCTCCTTTTGGTAAGAAATTAGCTTCTGTTGATTTTGATTTTGCAAAAGAGCTGGCAGAAGTCTGTCCTACTGGTGCGATTGCTTTAAAATATAAATAACCCTTTTTTATTATATAACTTTTTCAGGGGCTGTTCAAAAAGCATAATACAGCCCCTGGTAGTATTTAGTTAATCTTGTAAGCCTGTCCCTTGATAAGCAGAATAATGTATATTATGAAAAGTAATGTGATTTGTATCTGTATAATTTTTTATTTGTTTACTAGGAGTCTGTCGTTCTTAACGCTTTAAGATACAACTTTTTCTAAAAAAAACGCCACCACCAACCAAAGAACCATTTATTTAGTTTGCCTGAATATTTTTATTATAC